>NZ_JBISHB010000025.1:0-66306 GCF_045064175.1 Pseudoalteromonas sp. Ld20 | reverse complement strand
ACCTCGACGATTAGCTATTTTGATATTCAACTCAGCTAGCAAGGCAATGAGCTGCTTTTGAGACGCATCTCGTTGTTTTACCGCTAACTCTCTTAAGCGTTTAATGGATTGTAATTGCTGTTGTTCAACAGTTTTTCCGCCAATAAAAGTGACATCAGGCATGAAGGTGGTTTGCACAATTGCCAGGGCATCATTTTTATCGGTCTTTTGGTTTTGTCTAACAACAGAGACTAATTTGGCTGAAATTAAACGAGCATCATGACCTGCTTCAGTCGCTTTTTGTTTCCAGTAGTTAGAGCTACTACAGGCTTCAAATATTATCGTTGCTGGTTTGTTGTTAAAAAGCCAAGAAAGAAATGCTTCCGGTGTCAGTTCACTGTTTGATTGCACCTTTTTGTTTCTGTGAATACAAATTTGAATAACTTTTTTTGCTAAATCAACGCCAACTCTAGTACGATACATAACAGGACTCTTTTAATATATTTGTGTGGTAACTTTTATATTACCTCACTCGTTAAGGGTGAGGGAGTCCAATTATCTATTTTATTGCCTCTGATCGGGGCGTTGTGGCTGTAGAATTACTCTTTTTTAAGAAAAACAGCCAGTTTTATGGGTCCCAAATTGCATTGCCTAGTGCTTTAAAAACGCTTAGAGTTAATTATAGGAGCTCGTTTTTTAATTGAATTTGGCTGTTAGAGTTATTCTACAGCCTCGTTATGTGTAAATCTAATTAGTGTCTATTAATAGGTAATATAAAAATGAAAAAATCTTTAAAGTTAGCCGAAAACCACTTCTTAAATATGGATTCAATCATTGAGTGGAGATATGGAGAGAATTCAATCACAATTATAACTTCATTAAGTACTGAGGATAATGGAATTCGTATATCTACCAAAGAAACCCGACATGGTATCTACTGGCATGACATAGTTACCTCTATTCAAGAAGTTAAACGTATAATTCGGGAAATATCCGAATACATGGACTCATAAAAAAGTGTAGTGATTTCATAACCCTAAATGGACAACGGAGTCATCACACATAATCGGGTAGCCGGAGGTCTCTAACCTCGAGCCCCCACACCACCCATTATGCGCTTTTTATTAACAGGAAGTGCAATGGGCGGTTTATTATTCTGTAATGAATATTGATCCAAATATCTCTCAATGACGCTAAACCTTGTGAGGCTAAATAGTCATTGCCTAGCGCAATGTTAATTCCTTTTGTTTTTGAGCTTCTACAAGGGCCTTCGCTTCCAAGCGCCTACTTTTGGTACTGGTGATACCACAGGCTATGGCAGTTGTTCGCTAACACCCAATTTCATTAAACTGCGTACTTTGGTGCGCGCTATTCTTTTTATCAAGAGCGTCATTGCCGCCAGTAGCACATTCTTATTCTATAGCGGATCCAATGATCTAAATCCACCGTTAGATAATAAGCATTGGCAGGCTGAAAATGAGCTACATTGACAAGATGAAGGTCAAAATAGACAGTCTATTGGAACGACGACAATATTTTATAAAGTAATGGTAAAAGACTCGGCAGTATTAAGCCTGTCTTTCTTGAGGTAAAAAGCGCAATATTACAGTCAATAAATAAAGGCATGAATAAATTGACCTTACGCGGACAAACGAAAGTGAATGCATTCACTTTATTCTGCGGCAACTGTATTGCCTTGTTCATAATATAGAAAAGCTGCAAAACACGATGCATTAATAAAGGTAACCCCTTATCACTTTAAATAAACCACTCACACACCTGCAATCCCTTTCAAAACGCCCATTAAAACAACACCAAGTCCTCTTTTTATATTTACGTGAAAGTCAGTTTTCGATTGAACCAAAATAGGAACTCAGCTATGGTTGATGCATCAATAAAAATAAATTAAAACGAGTTGTTCTACGGGCTCGTTATGTTCTAGGGAGAAATTATGATTTATACGACAACGGAAACTGTTCCTGGCAAGGAAATTGAAGCTGTATTGGGCATCGTCAATGGGAACATGGTTCAGTCTAAACATGTTGGTCGAGATATCATGGCTGGTTTAAAAGGTATTGTGGGCGGCGAACTCAAAGGCTATACCGAGATGTTGATGGAAGCTCGAAATATAGCGGTAGAACGATTAATAGAAGATGCAAAAAAGTTAAATGCCGATGCAATAGTAGGAATACGATTTACAACTAGCTCAGTTACTGATGGGGCATCAGAAATATTAGTGTTTGGCACAGCTGTTAAATTTCGAACATAACCGGGTAGCCGGAGTTCTCTAGCCTCCAGCTCCACACCACTCATCTTAACATTGGTGTTTCCCCTGTTTTTATGACGTTTAATTAGCATGAATATTGAATAGCTCAAGATGTAACAATAACAGTTAAACTGTAGATACAAAAAAACTCCGTAAAGCGGAGTTTTCTTTGCGAATATTCTAAAAGATCAATCGATTAAGCCCAGAATTTCAAGTCTTTCTTTTGCTTTGATATATCGTGCGCGCACGTCATCAATTTGCGGTTGAGTTAACTTTTTACCAAAGGTACGAAGCCCGCCGTTGGCATCGTTATGATGAATTCCGAAAGCAAATTTTAGGTACTCTAAAAGTAACGGTTGTGCATCAAGGTAGGAGATAGAATTCATCGCCTGAGAAATTTTATTTGCCTCAGCCCACTCTCCGTTATTTACATATTCTTGCATAGTAATACTCGCTTTTGGGAATATACACCCAACGCCTGTAATTCCACCACATGCACCAGCGAGCCCTGCATGTACAGTTACGGTATCAACACCGGCCAGCACTTTTAAATCTTTGTTCTCTAGTATCATTGTTTCAATAACTGACACGTCTATAGTCGATATCTTAAGCGCGGTTACTTCAGGCAGGGCTGCAAGTCTTGTAAGAAGATCAGTTGAGAGCGCATGATAGCCGGCCGCATCAGGGTTGTTATAAGGCATTATTGTTATGCCGGCTTCTTTTGCCGCTGCTGCAGAAAGTGCGTAGTACGCATACATTTGTTCATCAGATGGTGCTACTTTTGTTTTTGGTGGCATTACCATAACGGTATCCACACCAACTGTTGCTAGCTCTTTAACGATTTTAGCAAGTTCTTCTTTCGTTTCTGCCGCAGCGCCACTGATCAATGGAACATTGTATTCTTTAGCAACACTAGAAAGGGCTTTTAGTAAAGAAAGGCGCTGCTCAGAACTTAGGTAGCTATTCTCACCCAGAGTACCAGAGCCAACCAGCCCACCCATTCTAGTTCCATGTTTACCTTGAACTTTTAAAATATCAGCAGCGTATTTTTGTGTTGCTTCAAGGTCAATTTCAAGAACTCCGGATTCTGACTCTTTTAGCCATGTAAATACGGCCGGCATAACTGTATATCGCCAATCTTTACTGCTTGCTTCCATCATATTCTCTCTTTTGATTTATATTGTATACATTATTCAATTATTGTATCAGTAAAATTAACTTCGGCAAGGCCGGGATAAAAATAAAGCTAAATATAAATAAATCTGACATCTACCTTAAGATTGAATAGTAGCCGACAGATCTGAAGAGTCCCACCAAACTAGCGTCAAAGCACTTAGAGTATGAAAAGTGACTCGCCTAGAGCTATGCTCAATAATGTGGTTTATATTTCACGTAGGCGGGGTTTTATGCCGCGCGGATCTTCAAATATATAAAACTGCGCGAGGTAAACTCCCGTCTACTTTCCTTGTTTTTATTGCTGTTCTCTTTTCAAATGAAACATATTTTTTATATGATATGTGAAATAAATGTATATTTAATATTGTATACAATATGTAATGGGTGTATATTTTTTGCGTCTGAGGTTAGACAGACAACAAAAATCAACAGGATCAAGGAACATATTCATGTTTACATATAATAAAAAGCAAACTCGGGGTGTTGGCGTTAAAACATTATTAGCAACGGCGGTTACAGCTGCGTTAATGATGGCACCTGCTGCGCATGCGGTAGATGGTAGCAGTGTTGTAAAAGGCCATGTTGTGGCTCAGGCAGGTACGGATTTAATTGGCGCAACAATTACGCTTAAACACAAAAGCAAAGGATTGGTTTATACCATTACAAGTAATGCGCAAGGTGAGTATTTGCTGCGTAATGTACCAGTAGGTACGTATGATGTGACAATTGTTAAAGATGGTTACCAAACACTAACAGAAGAAAATGTTTCTGTGACGATTGGGCAATCAATTATTCTTGATGTACAGCTTTATAAAGCGGGTACCGATATGGAGCGCATTGCGGTAACTGGCGCTGCGATCCGTCGTGTTGATATGGCGTCTTCTACGTCGGGCTTAACATTTAGCGACGCTGAGCTTAAAGCGATGCCAGTAAATACGGGTTTTGAAAGTATTGCGTTATTAGCGCCGGGTACTGTTGCACCGGGTGGCTCAAACTTTAAAGGTGCATCGAGCTTTGGTGGCTCGTCTGCTGCTGAAAATGGCTATTACTTTAATGGTTTAAATGTGACGAGTATTCGTACCGGGTTGGGTTCAATACGCCTGCCGTGGGAAGCTATTTCGCAAACCCAAGTTAAAACGGGCGGCGTGAGTCCTGAATTTGGTGGCGCATTAGGCGGTATTGTTAATGCTGTTTCTAAATCAGGTGATAATGACTTTAAATTTGGTGCTGAAGTACGCTGGGATCCAAATAGCTTACGCAGCCAACATGACTCAATATTTCAAGATAATGGCACGATAAGCACCAATACGCAGCAAAGTAGTTACGACTTTAAAGAACTGCAATTGTGGGCCAGTGGTGCGATTATCGAAGATACTTTGTTCTTTTATGGTTTATTTGCACCGCGCCGTGAGGAGTCTAATAGCGCAGGTCAAACGACGTTCTCAGATTTTGAGCGTGATGAAGATCGCTGGTTTACCAAAGTAGATTGGTTTATTAATGAAGACCATTCAGTAGGCTTTTCAGCCATGAACAACAAACGTACATGGACTGATAAAACCTTTGCTTATAGCTGGAAAGACAATGTTGTAGGTGCGCAACAAGGTGTGGATGCGCCGGGTGAAGACGGCGGTAATGTATATAGCATTAACTATAATGGTTACCTTAGCGATACGTTTTCTGTCTCTGCGGTAATAGGGCGCGTTACTGAAAATGTTGAAAACGTTGTAGCCTCGCCAAACCCTGGTGTATGGGATGCACGTGATGGCTCTGTTACGCTAAGCCAACACACTAATTCCGCGGTTAGCGAAGAGGAGTACACTCGTGATCAAGCACGTATCGATTTTAGTTGGGATTTAGATGCACATTCAATTCAATTTGGTGTGGATTATACCAAAGTTGATGTGGTATCTCATTCAGGCCAGAACGGTGTTGGTGATGCAGAAGGTTGGTGGACAGTAAAAACTGCGGGCGAAAATGATGTATCAGGCGCAGCGGTCGGTAGTGATTATATTGAACGTCGCATTCGTACTCGTGACGTAGAGTCAGACGTTTCTTCATTGGCATTTTATATTAACGACTCTTGGCAGGCGACTGATAATTTAGTGCTTAATTTAGGCGTTCGATACAGCGAATTTGAAAATACGGTATCAGATGGCCGTGCTTTTGTAGATATTGATGGTCAAATTGCGCCACGCTTACAAGCTATCTACGATCTATCAGGTGATGGCAGCTCAAAGATTTTTGCAACCTATGGACGTTACTTCCAGCCAGTGTCTGCCAATATGAATATCACTCAAGGGTCTGCGTCAGTGGAGTGGTTTGAATATTTCGATTTAGATCAGCTAGATGGTAACGGAGCGCCAAGCTTAATGACCGATGGTTCGCCAAGTCGTGGTGAAATGCTGCGAGATAGGCGTTGGCGCCAACGTGGTATTACAGAGCCAGGCTTAATAGCATCAGCCTCTTTAAAACCTATGTACAGTGATGAATTTACCATTGGTTATCAACAAGAAGTGTTCGATACCATGTCAGCTGGTGTACGTGCCATTTACCGTGATTTAGGTCGCAGTGTAGAAGACACTGATGTAGGCCCTGTTTTAGCTAAAAAATTAGCAGAAATGGGCATAACCGATAATGTCGGTCAGGGTTCGTATTATGTCCTTAATAATCCCGGCGAAGCGATTCAAATGTCGTATGACTTTGATGGTGATGGCCAAGTTGATGATGTTAATTTAAGTGCAGAGGAACTTTCACTTCCTGCGGCACAACGAAAATATTTAGCACTTGAGTTTACTTTAGACGGCAATGTAACAGACGATTTACGCATTAATACGTCATATACGTGGTCTCATAGTTATGGCAACACGGAAGGACTCGTCAAAACCGATAATAACCAAGCGGATCCGGGCTGGACAACGTCATATGATTACGGTGACTTGATGGACCATGGTTATGGTAATTTACCAAATGATCATCGCCACGCTATTAAACTCAGCGGTGCTTACACTATTACAGACTCGTTAACGTTAGGCTTAGTTGCGCGTACTGCGTCGGGTCGACCTAAGAGTTATTTCTCAGTGCACCCTGAAGGAGTCGATAGCTGTGCAAAAGGCAGTCCATGGGATGCATGTGCCAGTAAATACTACGACCAAGCATCACATTATGATGAAAATGGTAACCCAGCTCCGCGTGGAAGCAAAGGTAATTTACCGTGGGCTACAAATATAGATATGTCGCTTACGTATTACACAGACTTTTTTGGCGCTGATATGACATTAAAAGGCACTGTTTATAATTTACTTGATAGTGACAGTGCCATTTCGATTAATGAAGAGCGTGCGCAGTATGGTGATGATGGCTTAGAGCTTAACCCTGACTATGGATTGGTGACAGGCCGACAAGGTGCGCGTTATGTATCGTTAACCGCGCGTATAGAGTTTTAAATTCCCTGGTAAGATGCTGTTAAATAACAATAAGGTAATAACTTTACCCATCGTTTTTAGCTTGTTGTTTTAATGTTTAAGCACATTCTCTGTTAAGAGTGATACAGCCTTGATGCCGAGCAGGAAACTGCTCGGCATTTTTCATTAAAGTTATTGCACTAAAAAACATTAAGATATATTGTATGCAAAAAGGAGTTGATGATGTCCCACACTTTATTCTCTCACTGGCAACAGCCAAATAATGATTGGTTACAAATACACACCCTGGATATGCACACCGGGGGCGAGCCGCTGCGTATTATTGTTGATGGTTTTGAGCAGCTAGTAGGTAATACGATGCTTGAAAAACGTGCAGATTGTTTAGCTCGCTTTGATTACTTACGCAAAGCATTGATGTTTGAACCTCGCGGTCATGCTGACATGTATGGCGCAGTGATCACCCCCGCTGAGCGCCCAGATAGCCACTTTGGCGTACTTTTTTTACATAATGAAGGCTACAGTACGATGTGCGGGCATGCGATTATTGCGCTGGCAACCGCTGCAAAAGATTGCAGATTTGTTGAGTTTAAAGATGGTCATAATGAGCTAAGAATAGACACCCCTGCAGGGCTTATAAAAGCCTATGTTGAACTTAAAAATAATCAGTTACAGCAGGTGTATTTTGATAATGTCGCCAGCTTTGTCGATAAACTCGACGTTCAAATAAGCTTGCCTATGTTTGGCTCAGTTAGCTGCGATATAGCATTTGGCGGTGCATATTACGCATTTATTGATGCAGACACCCTTGATTTAAGCTTAGCGCCTGAAAATCATGAGCAGATAATTAGTCTTGGTAAAGCGATTAAACAGCAGGTTACTAAGCAATACCAACCAAAACACCCGAGCGATAATGGACTTGGTTTTCTATACGGGGTTATTTTTTACTCCAATAGTCAGTTATCGCAAGTCAATCACTTTAGTCGCCATGTGTGTGTATTTGCCGAAGGTGAACTTGATAGAAGCCCAACAGGCACAGGCGTAAGTGCTCGTGCAGCATTAGCATTTGCTAAAGGCGAGTTAGCCGTTGGGCAAAGTGCAAATATTGAGAGCATTTTAGGCTCCTTATTTAATGTGAAAATTAAGCAATCATGCACCTTTGAAACACATGCTGCTATTATTCCCCGCGTTACTGGTAGTGCATTTATAACAGGTAAACATACATTTTTAATTGATCCGAACGATCCCCTAAAGCAAGGATTTATTTTTCGATGAATAGTCATTTTTTTCAGCGCCAACAGATTTTAAAACAACAACTAATAAATGATAATTTAACTGCTATTTTAGTTTTAGGTCATGAAAATATTCGCTACTTGAGTGGCTTTAGTGGTAACGCGGCGTATGCAATAGTAACACCAGCTAGTTGTGTACTTATTACTGATTACCGCTACTTTGAACGGGCAAAGCAAGAGTGCCAAGGTTTTGAAGTGATCTGCCGTGATCGTGATAACGAGAGCTTGGGTCATTGTATTAATCGTTTTTTACCAGCTAATAGCGATTTGGGTTTTGATGCCGCATTTATAAATGTGGCATTGTGGCAGCAGGTTGCAAATGATTTGAATAGCCATACATTAGTGCCAATCCAAGGTGTAATTGAACGCCAGCGCATGATCAAAAATGACTGGGAAGTAACACAAATTAAAGCTGCGGCAGCGATTGCTGATGAAGCGTTAGCACACACACTGCCATACTTTAAAGTCGGTGTGAGTGAGCGTGATTTAGCCCTAGAGCTTGAGTTTAGAATGCAAAAACTAGGCTCAGAAGGCATGTCATTTGCGACCATTTTAATGTTTGCTGAACGTACATCACTCCCCCATGGCAGCCCAAGTGAGCGCACACTTAAAGAGGGCGATTTTATTACCTTAGATTTTGGTGCTGTTATTAATGGTTATCGCTCAGACATGACTCGCAGCTATGTATTAGGCAAGGCGTCAAGCAAACAAACTCAAATTTACAATGCAGTTGCGACTGCTCAACAAACTGCTATTAATTTACTTAAGCCTGGTGTTGATTGTATTGATTTACAAAATGCCTCGCAACGAGTATTGGATGACTCAGGTTATGGGAAGTGGGCAGGGCAAGGGCTTGGTCACGGTTTGGGGCTATTTTTACATGAACACCCCTTTATTAATAAAAATGTGAGTCATGTTTTAGAGGTTGGTAATGTGATAACAATTGAACCGGGTATTTACATCCCTGATTTTGGTGGTGTACGTCTTGAAGAAGATATTTTAATTACACCAACCGGCTACGAAATATTAACGCATGCACCAAAGCCATTTGAGCTGGAGCTATAAAATGCAAGTTATTGATACAAAGCACATTGATAGCGCTCTTGATTTTGATTCGTTAATAACTGCTATGCAACAAGGATTTGCGCTCGATTTTGGCATGCCAAAACGTAACGTGTATGAGTTAGATAGCAACAGTGCCAGCCATGATGCGTTTGCTGTGCTACCTGCTTGGAATGAACAAGTGATTGGGGTTAAAGCATTTACTTACTTTCCAAACAATGGCGAAGCGGGTTTTGACTCGTTGTATTCTAAAATTATGCTGTTTTCGCGCGAGCACGGCGAGCCACTGGCACTGGTGGATGGAACGCGGATTACTTTGTGGCGCACGGCGAGCGTATCTGCACTGGCGAGTCGTTATTTATCTCGAGAGAACAGCAAGCATTTAGTGTTTTTTGGCAGTGGCAACTTAGCCCAATACATGGTACGTGCACATTTAGCTGTACGTGATTTTAAGCGGGTAACGCTGGTGGCGCGCAATAAATTAAAAGTAGCCGCCCTGCAACGTCGTTTACAGCATGCATTTCCCGATGTTGAGTTTGTGATTGGACAAAGCACACAGGAGATTATTTATAGCGCTGACGTGATCAGCTGCGCAACCGGTTCTGCTAAACCATTATTTGATGGTAACTGGTTAAAAGCAGGCACGCATATTGATTTAATAGGTAATCATCACAGCGAGCATCGTGAATGCGACACCACGACCATCAACCGCAGCCGTGTTTATGTAGATAGCAAAGCAAATGTTTTGGCAGAAGCAGGTGAGTTATTAATACCGATAGCGCAAGGGGTATTTAGTGAGCAAGATGTATGTGCAGAGTTGGCTGATTTAGCCAAGGTAAATACCATTGCTCGTTTTAATGAAACGGATATAACAGTATTTAAGTCAGTTGGTACGGCATTGAGTGATTTAATTGCTGCATATAAAGTGTACACCCAAACCACCTGCAAAACGACCAACTGAAACTCGCATCTTGAGGTCGTTTGGGTATATCAATCTTTACAAGGCTAGAAACTGATGAGCAAAGTACTATTTATATTGGGGGCTATTTTTATATTCGTTGGCATTTTGCCACTACTGCGCTGGCTAAAAAGTAAAATTAGCAAGCATCATTGGCGAGTATGCCCGATTGACGATATAACGAGTGTTGTTAATACGCGCGTGGCATCGCGTGAGTTACTACCACAAAAATCAATGTTAGTAAGCTTTCGCTTTAATAACCATTTGCACAGTGTTTTAATTGGTTACGATAGACGATTATTACTGCGTTTTAGAGATTCGCAAAGCTGCACTATATTAGTTGATAAAGATAACCCGCAGAGTGTGTATAACAATGCGCAGCTGTGGCATAGCTACGCAACAATATGGTTATTTTCAGGGGTAAGCCTATGTGCGGGTAGTTACTTTTTAGTGCCGTAGTTTTGGCCATTTAAAGGTTGGTATAAAGTAACTTAAAAACCAACCTTTTGGGTACGGGCTATTTTTTAGCGTAAGGCAGGCGAGTTAAGTGGCGAGTTTTATGATAGCTATCTAAACCACTGATAGCGACTGTATTTATAAGTTCAATGTCCAGAAAACCGTCGTCCATCACGGCTATATCATCAACGTGTATGTCCATTATTTCACCGATTACCAGCTCTGTTGCGTTAATATTAAGGTGCTGATGATCAACAAACTTAACAGCGTATTTTAGTTTACTTTGCGCGACGAATGGAGCTTTAAAATCAGCTAAGTATTGCTCCGTTAAGCCTGTTGCATCAAACTCAGACTCATCCTTATCATAGCGAGCTGATGTTTGATGTGCTTGCTCAACAATTTCACTGTTAACTTGGTTGATTGTAAATACACCGGTCTGAATAATATTTTCAAAGGTGTGTCTAGGTACGCTGTGTGGACGCATTATCATTGCGACCAAAGGTGGATGCGCGCCTAAGTGGATAACTGAACTGACAATCGCCAAATTGGTATTACCTGATTCGTCTTGTGTACCAATTAAATTAGCGCTTTTGAATCCAGACAATGAGTTTATCAGATGAGTGCGATAATCCTTTTCAAAGCTTTCGATTGCGTCTTTTGTTATATGCATGATGAATCCTTACCAGTGAATGTGTTCGCCTCGCCAATCTATGTAAGCTGGCGTACCAATATTTGTTAATTGTTCGGGTGTTTGTAAAAGAGCAAATAATTGATCCGCCACAAATTCAGGTGTAAACAGTTTTCCTGCGGGGACATTTTTTTGAAATGGTTTAGATAGTTCAGTATCTGTTGTGCCAGGGTGAAAAAGCACTAACCGTGTTTGTTTTGCTCTGCGGGCAAGCTCTATGGCAGCAGTTTTAAACAACATATTAAGCGCCGCTTTAGAGGCGCGATAGCTATACCATCCACCTAAATCATTATCAGTAATACTACCAACACGCGCACTGAGTGAGGTTATCACACAGGGGGATTTATGATTAAGTAGCGGTAAAATAGATTGTAAGCACAATACCGGTGTGAGTGCATTGGTGTTTAGCAGTACGTTGAAATAATTTTCATCTAAATCTTCGAGTTTTTTTTCTGGCATTGATTGGTCAAAATGCAGTAAACCGTTGAATATTAAAACTTGAGTAGGAGTAATGTTTTTAGTTTTTAAATGGGCTGTTAATTTGGCTAAGCTGGATTTGGTGTAATCACTGTGTATTTGTTCAATAAGTAATGAAGTGTTGGGCAATTGAATCTGCGCACGGCTTATACAAAAAACATGCGCGTTGGCGTCATCTAATGCAATTTTTTCTATGTATGCTTTTGCAATTGCACTGTTTGCGCCAAATAAAATATACACAGATGACATTATTTGATCCCACATGATGATTTACACAGTACGCTTGAGATTTGCAGGCGATACTTTGCAAATACCCAGTACCCTAGATCTGCAAAAAAGCGTATTACAGGAAGTTGTAAAATCTTTAACCATGAATGACGACCAACGGCTTTCCAAGCCGCAAATGTAACATCTAAGCCATATAGCATTTCGCCATTGTCACTTTGACCATGTAAAAAAGCCTGAGCATCTTGGCGTTTTATATAGCTATAGCGGTCTTCAAAATCATCTTTGTTGATATCTTCAAGGACAATTTGGTTGCGTGTGTCGGCGTGTTTGAGTTGTTGCATTTCTTTGCTGCATAAAGGGCATTTGCCATCGTAAAAAATAATCACAGTTTACTCATCCAGTATCAATTCATTATTAATTGTTACGAAATAGAATAAGCTTTGGATCTGTTCAATTAGCAATTTGGATGATATTAATAGAGCCTAACAAAATAAGGGTTAGCAAAATGTCGATTTTAACCATTATCCACACTCCACACTTTTAAAATCGATCCGGCTAACTATTTGTACCTAAACGGTATAAAAACATCAACAATGGAGTATCAGGAATGAGTGAACAATATGCCGCCTTACGGGGGAACGTTAATTTATTGGGCCAATTATTAGGCCAAACAATTAAAGACGCCCAAGGACAAGCAATTTTAGATAAAGTGGAAGAGATCCGAGCTTTAGCTAAATCATCTCGCACAGGTAATGAGCAAGATCGTTATGCCTTAATTGATGTTCTGCACGCTTTAACTGATGAAGAGCTATTGCCCGTCGCGCGTGCGTTTAATCACTTTTTAAACTTAGCGAATGTTGCTGAGCAATTTCATACAATATCGCGCTTTAATGATGTTGGATTTTGTCAATTAAGCCCTCTGACACAAACACTTAAAGCGTTATCAAGCCAAGTCCAGCAAGGTAAAATAGATCCAAACCAAATAGCAGACAACCTTGCTAAATTACATATCAATTTAGTACTAACCGCGCATCCTACAGAAGTAACTCGTCGTACTATTATTAATAAACATGTTGAACTAAGTGACTGTTTAGCAGCGCTTGAGCGCACTGATAACTTACCATTTGAACGTGAGAATATTTTAAACCGTATTGCTCAGCTTATTAGCCAAGCATGGCATACTGATGATATTCGTCGCTCGCGACCAACCCCCATTGATGAAGCGAAATGGGGCTTTGCGGTTATAGAAAACAGCTTGTGGCATGCGGTTCCTCGTTTTTTACGTGATTTTAGTAAAGAAGTAAAAGAGCATCTGGATTTAGAACTGCCAAATAACTATAGCCCGGTTGAATTTACATCTTGGATGGGGGGCGATCGCGATGGCAATCCATTTGTTACTGCACAAGTAACACAGCAAGTGTTGGATCATGGTCGTTGGATGGCGCTTGATTTGTACAGTCGTGATATTGAGACCTTAAGTACAGAGCTATCAATGTCGCAAGCAAGTGATGAACTGATTGAACAGGCAGGACAAGAGTTTGAACCATATCGTGCTGTATTAAAAGATCTCAAGGCAAAGGTGAGTGAAACGGTAGCTCATTTAGGCGCTAAAATTATGGGTAATCGCAGTGAAGCGCAAGACATCATTACTGATATTAGCCAAATTAAATATCCTCTAGAGGCGTGCTATCGCTCATTACTTAAAACAAATATGGGTGTTGTAGCGAATGGTTTATTATTAGATGTATTACACCGTATTAATAGTTTTGGGATCCGATTAGCTAAGCTTGATGTACGTCAAGATTCATCACGTCATAGCGATGTTTTTTCAGAGTTAACACGTTACTTGGGTCTGGGTGATTACAATCAATGGCAAGAAGAAGATAAGCAAGCCTTTTTATTGGCTGAGCTTAACTCTCGCCGCCCACTTATCCCTAAACATTGGCAACCAAGCGCAGATGTTAAAGAAGTGCTCGATACCTTTGATGTAATAGCACAACAAGATGCGTCAACATTTGGTTTATACGTGATTTCAATGGCACGTACAGCATCAGATGTGCTGGCGGTACAGTTATTATTAAAAGAAAGTGGCTGTGGTTTTAAACTGCCAGTTGCGCCGTTATTTGAAACCTTAGATGATTTAAACGCCGGGCACAGTGTTATAACGCAATTACTGGATAATAATTGGTATCGTGGTCAAGCTGAGGGTGTGCAAAACGTCATGATCGGTTATTCAGATTCAGCTAAAGACGCTGGTATGATGGCAGCGGGTTGGGCTCAATATGAAGCAATGGATAAACTTGTACAATTAGCGCAGCAACGCGGTATTGAACTGGTGTTGTTTCATGGTCGTGGTGGTACGGTGGGTCGTGGTGGTGCACCTGCAGCGCAAGCACTTCGTTCACAACCGCCAGGATCACTCAAAGGTGGCCTGCGTGTAACTGAGCAAGGTGAAATGATCCGCTTTAAATTTGGTTTGCCTAATGTGGCATTACAAAGTTTAAATATATACGCGGGTGCAGTGCTTGAAAGTAACTTATTACCGCCGCCAGAACCTAAAGATAAATGGCGTGACGTGATGGCATTGATCAGCGAAAAATCATGTGAACATTATCGTAATGTGGTTCGTCATGATGACAATTTCGTGCCGTATTTTAGAATGGCAACACCTGAGCAAGAGCTATCTAAATTACCGCTAGGTTCAAGGCCTGCTAAACGAAACCCACATGGTGGCGTTGAAAGCTTACGTGCTATTCCGTGGATATTTGCATGGAGTCAAAACCGTCTAATGCTGCCAGCATGGTTAGGTGCATTAACAGGGCTACAGGCAGCACTTGAAAAGCATGGCATAGAGACGCTTAATGAAATGAGTCAACAATGGCCATTTTTCAGAGCGCGTCTAGAAATGCTCGAAATGGTGTTTAGTAAGGCTGACTGCTGGTTAAGCGCGCATTATGACGATGCGTTAGTTGAGACACAATACAAACCTCTTGGTGTGACGTTACGCCAAGAGCTAAAACAAGCCATTGAATTAGTTCAATCATTAAGCCCACAACAAAGCTTATTGGCAGATCAGCCATGGATCAAAGAATCTATCAATTTGCGTAATCCGTACACCGATCCACTTAATGTATTACAAGTTGAGCTATTAAAACGCTCTCGTGAAGCTGCGCAAGGTAGCTCCGGTGATATTGATAATGCACTAATGATCACTATGACGGGCATTGCCGCCGGTATGCGTAATACGGGTTAGATAGCGTTAACTTAGGGTTTATATTACATCGTCTCAACTGGCCCATTGAGAGGCAATACAATTTTAAAACATGCGCCTAGCTTACACGGCTCGGCGCATATATTACCATTTAATGATTGCTTTACTGCGTTAAACACAATATTTAAACCCAGTCCTAAGTGGTTTCCCCCCATATTTGTTGAATAAAATGGAGTGAAAATATCTTTGAGTATTTTATCATCAATGCCGCTGCCATTATCTTGAAATATAATCACAGCATGATTGTTAACTACACTTATTTCTATTGTGATTAACGCATTATCAGTGTGTACAAAACCATGCTCGTAAGCATTAATGATCAATGTTTTAATAACATCAGAAACAATTGATGGATAAGTAGGAATAGAGACTTCGGTGCCTATCACGTTAAAACTAATATGTTTTTTAAAGTGATTTTGTAATGTGGTCACTCTATCTGTAATAAACGTTTTAAGTGGGATTACTCGCATTGGTATATCGGGTGCAATCGAGACACTTAATGCTTTGAACTCTTCAACAATATTTGCTAAGCGGTTTATATTATTGATCACAAAATCTTTTGCTTCGTTCGTTTCTTGAATAAATTTACTAAAGTCGTTGCTGCTGAGTGTTTTTTCATTGAATTTCTGACTCAATCGTTTTAGATTTTCTTCGATCAAAGAACTGGCCGTCGCAGCTGTGCCAATAGGGGTATTTAATTGATGTGCAAGCCCGGTGACTAACACTGTTAATGCGGCTATTTTCTCAGCTTCTAATAATTGCGATTGAGTTTTATGAAGTTCATCGAGTGTTTTAGCTAAGCGTTGCTCACGCTTATGAATATTATGTACAGCAAAAAAAGAGCCGAACAATATCACTAACAACGAAATAGTAATTGCTATAGACAATTCTTGAAACGCTTTAGCTTTTGTTTCTTTGAGTTGTTTTGTACGAGTTAACTCGGTTATTTCTACTTCCTTACTACTTGAGTCAGCTTCGGCGAGTGCCTTGGCTAAGTTAACATCACTTTGCTGTTTCACTAATTGAGTATGCGCATTAGTATGCTTTTTATATGCATTAATTGATTGTTTATAAAGGCTTTGAGATTCAAGGAAACTTGACTGAAATTTATAAACACGAGATACAAATAGTAAATTACTTTGTTTATTTATACTCGCAATCACTAACGCTAGGGTTGTATTTGCTTTATTTAGATCACCCATATCAGCATATATTTGTGCAATAAAAAAATGAGCTTGTGATATTTTTTCAGGCAAACCTTGTTGCTGAAAAATACTGAGGGCTTTTTCGTAATGCTGCTTGGCAAGTGGGTAGTCATTATTTGCTTGTTCAATCTCACCGAGTAATAAATATGCTTCAGCTAAGTAGTATTTAAAATCATTGTCTTGTAACTTAATAATAATATTTAAAGCTAGCGTTTTTGCTTCTGCATACTGTTGTTTGGCAATTAATGTATTAATTAAATTGATCGTCGAAATTGAGATGCTTAATGGGTTTTTTAATGCGGTGGCATAATCGAGGTACTTCCTGTAAATATCCTCTGCTTCATCGAGACGTCCAAGTTGTAAATATACTTCAGCTAAGTTGTTAAGTGTTTGCTGGGCTAAATTTTTGTTATCTTTTTTAGTGTGTTCAAGCGCCTTTAAAAAATGCTCTATAGCAAGTTGATACATGCCTAATTGTGTGTAAATACCGCCAGAAATATTATAGTACCCATAAATTAAGCTCGGTTTATCTGACCGTTGAACCAGATTTTTATACAGGACTAAAGTGCGCATTGCCTCTTCAAATTGCTTGGCTTCGAGTTCAAACCATGCTTTGTAATTAAGCATTACAATTTTTTGAGTTGGATTTAACTCGTCATTATTGAGAATGTTTTTTAATTGTGTAAGTGCTTCGGTGGGGTTTTTTGCGTAACTGGCGCGAAGATCCACGCGTAATTCTTCAAACGATCTATTAGTGTAGGACTGAGCGAAAGCAGATACAGAACTTAGGCTATATAAAATGACAAGTAACACAACACGAAGCATATAACTTCCTTTTAACTGCATGAGTGACGATATAAAATATTCTTTAATTATAAGTGAAAAAGTAGCTCAGTTGTGTATGATTTTTACCTTTTTTGTAGTCTTTGCTAATACTTTAATCTGTTTCTATCGAATGGACTGACCAGTTAGGATGATAATGATTGACGGCGGCGAAGAAAAAACTACAATGACTCACCTCCTTGAATGAGAGTTTATCTTATTCTCTTTTACTTAACTGACAGAGCCGTTTAATGTCTAATGTTTCTACTTGTATTACTTATGATGCGTCGACATCATTAATAATGATGACATTACGAGGGACTGCAAATGCACAGGATGTGATTACTTTTTATCAAATAGCAGAGCAATATATTGGCATCTATAAATGTAATAAATTATTGGTAGATGTATCTGAATTAAAACACGATTTTCCTGCAAGTGACTTACTTAGCATTATGCCTGCGATTTCAAGCTGGCTTAAACACTGTTTTATAGCTCGCATTGTTAGTTTTGATGGTTTTATGCATGATTTATTTTTGCAAAAAGCGAAACGTTTTGAAATAACGGCTGAGAATTTTGAGTGTTTTCGTAGTGCAAAGCACTGGCTTGAAAATCAGCCTAGCAATTAGGCCTGTAACATTTTACACTGTGTAGCCATTAAATAAGAATAAATTGTTTATGACTGCATCAACGTCTTCTGTATTAAAAGATTCATTAAATAAAACCACATTTTCATTTGATGAATCGCAGCGCACAGCATTGTTCAATCAAGTTAAAACACAGCATGGATTGCTGTTTGCTGCTGACATTAAAGCGCTTTGCGCTCAATATACAATTACACATGATGAGCTTTTACGTGCATGTTTGCCGGTAGCCTCATTGTTTGCTGTAGCACCGATTTCTCACTTTTTGGTTGGTGCTGTTGTTGTTGGTATTGATTGTGATGATGCTATAAATTTTTACTTTGGTGCTAATGTTGAATTCGCCAAACAACCATTGAGCTTGGTGGTACATGCCGAGCAATCGGCGATAAACAACGCATGGCTTAAAGGTGCACAAACAATTGTGCAAATAGCAATAAGTGATGCACCTTGTGGCTATTGTCGTCAGTTTATGAATGAGCTTGCCGATGCAGAAAAGTTTGATATTTTGTTACCTGATCAGCAATTTAAATTAAACCAATTATTACCACATGCATTTGGTCCAAAAGATTTAGGTAATAATTACAGCCTATTTAATCCAGCCCCACAAACGCAGACTTTTGAGGCTAACGCTGATATTGATACTGCGCTTACTAAGCTTGCTTTAACAGCTTATGTCCCTTATACGGCTAATTACAGCGCTGTGAAAATTACAACGTTTGATAATGGCTGCTTCTATGGCTGTTATGCTGAAAATGCAGCCTATAGCCCAAGTTTAGCACCACTACAAAGTGCAATTAGCCAGTTGCATTTAGCGGGCTTAAGTATGAATGACACAACAGTGAAAAGTATTGAGTTGCTACAAACTAAGGGAGTGGAAAATCAGTTACACGTAAGTGAATCAGTACTGGCAAGTTATAGTAACTTACCAGCGTTGATTGCATATAGTTTAGCGCTTATAAAGACCTGTTAAGCAAGAAGTATTTTTGCAGCCTCGATAACCACGGCGACTGATTTCTTCTCGATTTCGCCGTGATCAACATTTGGTATTTCCTGGCGAGTACGGTTCACTAATACACCAGCTACACAAGCCGCTTTTAAACCAAGTGCTGCACACATAGTAAATAAGGTTGCTGATTCCATTTCATAATTCATTACACCTAGTTTTTGCCATTCTTCACAACTACCTTGAAATGCTTTTGGCACATAACCAGAATACGTATCGTAACGTTCTTGGCCTGGGTAAAAGGTATCGCTTGATGCTGTAATACCAATGTGAAAATCAATCCCTAAATTGCCACAGGCATTAACCATTGCTTGAGTTGCAAAAAAATCAGATACAGCAGGGTAGCTAAGAGGAGCAAAGTGTTGACTGGCACCATCTAAACGCACAGATGCTTGGCTAATTAATATGTCCCCTTCATTTATATGTGGTTGGATCGCGCCAGTTGTCCCTATACGCAAGAATGTACCTACACCTAGTTGGGCCAGTTCTTCAACTGCAATAGATGTTGAAGGTCCACCAATACCTGTGGAACAAATTACCACTGAATGGCCATTTAATTGCCCTAAATAAACATGGAACTCACGAGTTTGAGCAAGGCATGTGGGGTTTTCAAGGAACGTTGAAATACGTGCTGCGCGATCTGGATCGCCAGGAACGATTGCTAATGTTGCGCCTTGAAGATCATCGCGAGAGAGTCCTAAGTGAAATACCTTTTCCATAACGGGGCCTTATTATTACTTTTGTTGATAACGTAAGTGGTAACGTTAACTTACAGAGTTATAGTCAATTTAGCATAATTACTACAATACCGAGCACTGTACAGGACGGATGTCCGTTTTATAAAATAATGCTTTATTCAGTGCATTTGAATATTCAAGCACTTAACAATATTGTGATAAACCAGCGGTTGTTGACTTGTATTAGCAGACACTATATCTATCTTAATTAGTACTAAATTTTAATTTATCCGGTGTATGAAAATTTATATAACATATTGTTATATAAATGGTTAATTATTTCTATTGTTTGGTCTATAAAAAACAGTCAGCCTTAAATTTGACCATTCAAAAACAAGATGAATCTTTTATTATATTTATTTTCTGCAGCGCCTTTTGCATAACTACGCAAAAATACCAAGTAAGGAATCGTGATGAGCACACAATGGCACACATTTAAAAGTAAAGTTGAACACTGTTTATGTCCACCGGGTGATGGTGTATTTACGGTCAATACAGCACAAGAAAGAAAAGCAGCACTGCGTAATAAATTGTATGGCCAAACTGATAATGTTGATGTGCTATGGCGTGACTCGTTAATTAATCTACCAGAAAGTGAGCATAAGGCAGTTATGCTTGGAATTAGTTCAGATTGTGGTGGTGGGATTTTGCGTGGAGCAAATTGGGGACCATTGTTTTTGCGTTCAGCATTAATTGATCAGCAGCCTCAAGCTAAATCATTCGATTTAGGTGATGTGCGTGTGATCCCACATTTATTGCATGATAAGTACCTAAATGAAGCGACAATTAGTAACTGTCAAAAGGCATTATACGATAACCCAAGCAGTGAATATTATGTCAGCCCATTGTCAATCACTGAAGATGTGTGCGATAGCTTTTACGCAACCTTTACAGATAAAGGAATTTTTGGCATCGGTGGCGATCATTCAATTAGTTACCCGTTAACAAAAGCGTATTTAAAAGCAAAACGCGCGCAAGGTAAACGCACCGCTATTATTCATTTTGATGCCCACACAGATTTACTCGTTGAACGTTTAGGCATTGATTTATGTTTTGGTTCATGGTGTACGCATATTTTAGAATTTTTACCAGCGCCGCATCACCTTATCCAATTTGGTATTCGTTCAAGTGGTAAACCAAAGGAACACTGGGAATCAACGTTTGGTGTTAAACAGCATTGGGCACATGAAATTATTGAACGTGGCGCGCAGGCAATTGCATCGGATGCGATTGCACAGCTAAAAGCAGATAACGTTGATGAGCTTTATGTTAGTTTTGATATTGATGCGCTAGATGAAGAATTTGCTTCAGCGACGGGCACACCAGAAGGCAATGGCTTAACGCCACAACATGCCCTCGATATTTTAGTCGCACTGGCGGATGAATTTCCAATTACAGGTGCTGATATGATGGAGATTGCCCCATTTACAGACAGTTCATTAGTTGGTCAATCAAGCTCAGACACAACGCTTAGGGAAGGTGCTAAAATCTCAGCATTTTTAATTAATGCAATGAATCGTTAAGTTTTATTCGGTACGCATTAAAAAACAGACCCTTTGTGGTCTGTTTTTATTCACATACCCGTAATTTGCCGCTATATTCAACTTATATAAAAGAATGATATAAAAAAAATCTGTGGGGCAACAGTGGCTAAATGGTGTTATTTTTTATTTATAATTATTAGTAATCAATGCGTAGCTAAATTACATGTAGTTACGGAAAACTTCCCGCCTGCCCAATACTTGGATGAAAACGATCGTTTAGTGGGTTATGTTGCCGATAAAGTACGCTTAGTACTTGATCAAGCAAAGATTGATTACACACTTTCAGTTAATAATTGGAGTACCGTATTTAATACAGCCTTAAGGGACCCCCAAACATGTATTTTCTCAGTCGTTCGTTCATCAGAACGAGAAAACAAGCTTTTTTGGGTCGCTGAAATAGCTGAATTAAAAACATATTTGTATGCACTTGATTCAAAAAATATTACGATCACTGAGCTCAATGACGCAAAAAAAATGAATGTCGCAGTACTAAAAGATAACTACAGTCATCAATATTTGCGTTCACAAGGCTTTGAAGATGGAAAAAACTTGATGCTGATTAATAGCTTCGATAACATATTTAAAATTATAAAAAACCGTAAAAGTAGTATTGATTTGGTTGTATTGCCGGAGCAACGTGTTCGTTATGAAGAATCAATAAATCACGTTGCTACATCATTAAAATCTGTTTATCGTTTAAACGTAGAACAACCGCCTTTATACTTTGCGTGTAATAAAAACTTAGACCCTTCAATTAAATCAAAATTGCTTAGTGCCTTTTCGCACTATTGATAAATATGATGCTGCACTACTTTGCGTACATGTCTATTTTATAGAGTACTGCCAGATTTTTAGTTTACCTCACTTAAAAAACAACACTTACACTATCTATTACATTGATATTAAATGCTTTTTAATATTATTTAAATATAAATTGCTCCGCATTTAAAAGAGGCTATAATCCAGCTGCTTTTGCTTATAAAAGCGTTTATTTTTGGAGCTATAAATGGGTGATTTAATCGGGATTGGCTTATTAATCTTGATCAGTGCGTTGTTTGCGATGTCAGAAATTGCGATAGCCGCATCACGTAAAATAAAATTAAGAGTCATGGCTGATGAAGGTAATATTAAAGCTGCTGCGGTCTTAAAATTACAAGAAAAACCGGGTGCATTTTTTGCCATGATCCAGATTGCGCTAAATGCGATTGCGATTTTAGGTGGTATAGTTGGTGAACAAGCACTTTCGCCATACGTTGAAAGTGTACTGACGATATTTTATCAAGGACCTTTGCTTGAGCAAATGAGCTTTATTTTATCGTTTTTAGCGATTACCTCTTTATTTATTTTATTTGCTGATTTATTGCCGAAACGCTTAGCCATGATTTTGCCAGAAGCTGTTGCTGTGCGGGTTGTTACTATTATGCGTTGGGTGACGTTTGCTTTAACACCGCTGGTATTGTTTTTTAATGGTGTCACTAATATTGTGCTACGGCTATTTAACGTGCCAGCTGAACGTGAAGATATTGTAACCACAGAAGATATAGTGGCAATGATGGATGCTGGCGCGGAATACGGTAGCCTGCAGCAACAAGAATACGATTTAATTGGTAATGTGTTTGATCTAGAAGCCCGCTTCTTATCCAGCGTAATGTCACCACGTGATCAAATTGTGTATTTTGATATTAAAGAAGCCAGTGCTGATATTTCGAGTAAAATTATCGATCATCCGCATAATCACTTTTTAGTATGCAATGGTAACTTAGACAAACTAATTGGCTCAGTTGAGTCTAAAGATATTCTACGTCAAGTGCTCAAAGGCGAAGCGGCGAATATTAATGATGATTTATTAGAAAAAGATATTTTCTATTTGCCAGAGACACTCAGCTTATCAGAGGCATTAAATGCATTTAAAGGCGCAGCTAAACCTTTTGCTGTGGTGGTTAATGAGTACGCTTTAGTGGTGGGTATTGTGACCGTTAAAGATCTTATGAAAGGGTTTATGGGAGATTTAATAACTCATACTGGCGATGAATTAATTATTGAACGTGATGAAAACTCGTGGTTAGTCGATGGTCTAACGCCAATAGTTGAACTGGCTAAAGTACTGGATGTTGACGAGTTCCCAGATCAAATGCATTACGAAACAGTTGCTGGCTATTTGATTTATATGATGAAGCGCATCCCCAAACGGGCTGAGTATATTCAATACGGTGGTTTTAAGTTTGAAGTTGTAGATGTAGAAGGTATTCGAGTAGAGCAGCTCTTAGTATCAAAAATAGCTGCGGCGACGAATACCGCATCAGGACATATCTAAGGCGCGTTAAATTAATCATTCAGGCATTTCAAAGGGGCTTACTTCATCGTGTTACTTTATTTAAAATAGCGCCTGATGTTAAGCCCTGCATAATGCACACATAGAGCGCACGTTATTAAAGTGTGGTTATACAACTTTATTAAAAACGTTATCAGTGTGGCGAGTTAAATAACCCATTTAGTGACAAATTACTTATATACGACGACATATAGCCAAGCTACCTCAAGATACAGAATTTAGCGTTTCACAGGGGCGCAATATCAAGGCGTTACTTTGCAATAATGGCAACCCTTTTTAATAAGTAACAACGATGAGAGTGAGTTCCTGTGAAACGCCCATCGTATTGGTTTTAAAGCGATTTATACTGCGTTACTTTTATAAGAAATTGATTTTAACAATAGAACCACTATTATTTGCAATCAATGCCTTGCCTAAATCGCTTTAAATTCCAACGACGCTCGCATCTTGAGGTGGTTTGGGTATAGATGTAGATCAATACAGGAAAGTTGGCGAAACCAACGCTAAAAGATCAAACACGTCCTACATATTTTATTTATTTTATAGCTCAGCTTGTTGTTAATAACTAGATGGTTAACAATACAGACAGTGTTTTATTATTGGGTATAGATTAGTTATGCTAATACAGTCACTTGGATTTATTTCACGTGTTAAACGCAGGGTGTTTTTACTCTGTTTGCTTGCTGGTTCTTCGTCAGTATTTGCTGATAATAAAGAACAAACATTGATTATCATGGGCAGCGAAATTGAGACCTGCACCACTTTGAGCCCACAGTTTTGTAATATAGACACCCCATTGAGGAATGAAAAAGGCGCGCTTTATTCATTAACGCCAAAAGCAATCAAAAGGTTAGAAATTAATTGGCCAACAGACGACAAAATCCAATTAGTAGCAACTGTCAGTCATTTAAATACACTGCTTAAACAGCATCCGTTGCCCCTTAGCAAACAAGAATTGTTATGGGCATGGCGTGATATTGCAAGTAAGCAATTGAGTGAATTATCGCAAATTGAGTTTGATTATGTAATTGATATGCTAGAAATCTCGCATTTAGATGGGCAGCGTAACGTGTTCAGTATTGATGCTAAGAATAGTAAGAAATCTCAAGATTGGTTAACACAAACGTACAAATTTATAGCGGCTAGCTTAAAAGTTAAAACTGAAAAGCCAACTCTATTAGTGATAACAACAGCTGCTCGGGACCCCTATGCTTCAGCTAATTATTATGAAACGTTATTATCGCAGACCGGGGTTGCACTTGAGTGGCTGCCACTGACACCAGGGCTTGCCAAAGCATTACATGAAAAAAAATGTGAGCAGTTAGATACATTTCGTGTTCAGGCTGGTGTGCATAACCGTGCTAACGTTTACCCTAAACGTGTAGCAATAGAGCAAGCAGCCTGTTTACAAGGTACTGACAAACTAATCAAGCGGATTAAAAATAGCACCGGTGTTATTTTAATCGGAGCTGAATTTGATACTGCAACAGATCAACGATTACGGACAACGTTATTTGACTCACAAGGAAATGCCTACCCGTGGACGAGCGCTATAGCTGACTCATCAGTATTAGTAACCTCAGGTTATAGTGGTAATTTATTATCGGGTGGACGTACTCAATTTGGTCCCGTTGCCACGGTCAAACCAATCTCCAGTTTAGCTGCGCTGCGCGGAGAACGTAGCGTGTCAGCAGGTGGCGTGGGTAGTATTACATTTGCGTTGCTTGACACATATTTTAGTGAGCAAAATCGTACAATTGGCTTGGCGAAGTCTCTTGATGCAAATATGCAACCTAATGGCATTGGTATTGATGAGAATACGAGTCTTGTGGTTATTAAATCACCTCACGAAAACGTATTAACGGTGCTTGGTGAGCATGGGGTAGTGCATTTGAAATCGTTAGCTAAACAGCAATTCCAGTTTAATTATTGGCCTGCAGGCGCTGTAGTTGAAATGAAAAAATACGGCTTTATATTGAGTAAACGTAGTATTGATAAAGCGTTACCGACAGTGAAAATACCGCCTTTGCCAATGCTGCGTTTTGACAAAATACTCACAGATGCAAAATTACGCTCGCTTACCCAAGCGATGTGTTTAAGCAATGAACAATCTGCGGTAGGCCAGCAAGATGAGTTTATTGTAAGTTTAGATGCTGCAAAAAACACGCAGTACCATCGCATTAATTCCAGTAGTTATGGATGTGCTATAGAGCAACTAAAGTTAACTATTACAACAATTCAATAAGAGTGACTTACTCAGTAAGATGGTAAATAACTTACTGAGTAGTTTAAACTGCGTCTTTATGGTGTATTTAGAGATTCGACATTCGACATTCGATATTAGATATTAGATCAAATAACGATCGTGGTTTCTCTTTTTAAACTCTTTTCGCTAATAATTCACGCTTGTTGATGTCAATGAGCTTGTGATTATCATAATTTATAATGTTAAACACCTCAGTTTGAGAAACAGGTTATATAGGCAAAATCTATTTATTTAGATGGAGATACAATAAGCCCAAAGCGCTATTGTTTATATAAAAACAATAACAACAGCTCAACCATGATTTTATTTTCCAGCCATTGTTGTTAATTAGCTTAACAGTAAACAGCATCTTGGCAGGAATATTTATTTAATAGAAATAAAATATTACGGTACTAAATGCGCAAGTTAGCTTTAAATGGAGCCTAAATTGTCGATTAAAGCGAGTATTTTCAATTAACTGATCAATCAGTTGCTTTGAAGTCATTAAAAGCCTTATTTTAGCTATGGTTAAACAGTGCATGATTGTCATACAATGGGGTTAAAGTAGACCACAATAATAAAGAGAGATAAAAATGGCAGCGTTTGGTACGGTATTTATGCCGCAGATGATTCAAGCTCGTTTTACAGACAATGCGTGGAGTGAAAGCTCGGTTGTTCCTTCGGATAAAATTGAACTACATGCTGGGGCCCATGTATTACATTATTCAAGTACATGTTTTGAGGGCTTAAAAGCCTTTCGCCATGAAGATGGCTCAGTGTATATTTTTCGTATGGATGCCAATATAGCCCGTATGATACAAAGCTCGCATTTATTAAGCTTACCTGAGGTCGATGGACCCATGCTTGAAAAAATGATCATTGATATTGTACGTCAATATGCAGATGAAACACCTTTACCACCTGGCTCTATGTATATCCGCCCAACACATATTGGTACTGAGGCGGCAATAGGCAAAGCAGCGGTGCCGTCACTCAATTCGTTATTATATGTATTGTTATCGCCTGTAGGGGATTACTTTGCGGGTGGTGCGACTGCGCTGCGCGTTTTACTTGAAGAAGACGGAATGCGTTGTGCACCACATATGGGCATGATCAAAAGTGGTGGTAACTACGCGAGTGCATTAGCACCAATTACTGCCGCACGGGTTAAGTACAAAGCAGATCAAATATTGTTCTGTCCAGGCGGTGATGTACAAGAAACTGGTGCAGCAAATTTTATTTTAATTGATGGCAACGAAATCATCACTAAAGCGCTAGACAGTACTTTTTTACACGGTGTTACGCGCAGCAGTATTTTAACGATTGCAAAAGATTTAGGTATGACGGTATCTGAACGCAATTTCACTGTAACAGAGCTACTAGAGCGTGCTGCAAAACCAGGCACAGAAGCTGCGCTTTCTGGCACTGCAGCTGTATTAACGCCAGTAGGTACTTTTATCCATAATGATATAGAGTACAAAGTAGGTAGCGGTGAGCCTGGTCCAACAACCATGCGTTTGCGCCAAGCTCTTAACGATATTCAGTGGGGCAAAGCACAAGACACTCACGGTTGGTTAACTAAAATAGACGTGTAAACTCTAGGGCAAGTTGACCTTTCGTGATTAATTTTACAGCAGTGTGTTTGGTATTTAGGCAAGGGGCGTGAGCAGGACGCACAAGCTTTGCTCGGTTTTAACTTAGCCCGCTCGATTACAAACCTCGCGCCGCGATTAAATCGCCCCTAGATTGAACAAATTTCAATCCACAAAGGTCAACACGCCCTAGCTACTTGTTTTACATTAAGCCTAGACTATTTATTAGCCTAGGCTTTTTTATGACCTATTTAATGTAAATAAGTAACACGAGTATGAATATATGACTAATATTAATAAAGTAACAGCAAGGTATTTAATTTTAACTACATAATAAAAAACAATTTTTTTAGCTGCATGATTCTTGCAAAGTAATTTCATAATTATGAGATTAATATTCGATATTAAAACGAACACTTAAAAGGAGCATGTATGTGGGCGGCAATAAGTTATTTACTGTTGGCAATCGTTTTTATAATAATGGGGTGGCAAGTTAGCCCAAGTTATTTTTCGGTTCTGTTTTACTGGACAGCCTTATCATTAACGTTGGTCGGTTGTGCGTATGTTTTTAATATAGCAAAAATTTTTCGCAAACGTGAAAACGGCGTTATTCCATTTTATATACGCTGGGCATTCATCCCATTTTTACTCGGCGCACAGGTTTATAATGCGTGGAGTCGTAAGCACGATAAAGTGCCACCACTGCAACAAATAAATGAGCATTTGTTTTTAGCCTGTCGTTTGTTTCCCTCAGATATCGATACGCTAAAAGATAATGGCATTACGGCTATTTTAGACGTTACGTGTGAGTTTGATGGTCTTGAGTGGAGTTCAACGCAAGAAAGCATCAAGTACCTCAATATTCCTGTACTTGATCATCGAGCACCTACACGCTCTCAGCTAAATCAAGCAATTAACTGGATTGCACATCATGTTAAAGAAAATCGTCGCATTGTAGTTCATTGTGCGCTGGGAAGAGGGCGTTCGGTATTTGTAATGGCAGCATATTTGTTAAGCCAAAATAAACATGCAGATGCACATCAGGTTTTAGCGCAAATAAAAGAGACTCGATCTACAGCAAACTTGAACAAACATCAGCTACGTCAATTATTAAAAAGCCACAAAAAAGGGGAGCTATTAATTAAAAATAAAGCAGTTTTGATTGCTAACCCAGTCTCTGGCACCAAGTTGTGGGAGCAAAAAGAGCATGCAATTATTGCTCGTTTATCAGCGTATTATGATTTGAAAGTGATGACAACAAGCGCTGAACACAATGGTACTTTGCTTGCAAAGCAAGCAATCAAAGAAAATCCTGATATGATCATCGCGTGTGGTGGAGATGGAACCGTTGCTGAAGTAGCCAGTGTGCTCGTTAATCAAGACTGTAAGTTAGGGATTATTCCCTTAGGTACGGCTAATGCGTTGGCACATGTATTAATGGGAATACAATCGAAATTGATTCCGGTTGAGGTCGCGTGTGATTTGATTATTGATGGTCAAACTAAACAGATGGATACCGCATATTGTAACGGCGAACTAATGTTGTTACTTGCAGGAATTGGTTTTGAACAGCGTATGATTGAAAAAGCCGATAGAGATACAAAAAATGCAGTAGGTCAATTTGCCTATTTACAAGGGTTTTGGCAAGCACTGGGTACACAAAAAGCACAAGATTATAGTGTGCAACTAGATGACAACGCGCCTCAAGTTATTAATACAAACAGTCTTGTTGTTGCTAATGCCGCACCCTTTACAACGTTGCTCGCGCAAGGAGGAGGGCAACCAAATCATTATGATGGTTTATTAGATGTGA
Source organism: Pseudoalteromonas sp. Ld20 (assembly GCF_045064175.1). Classification (NCBI taxonomy): domain Bacteria; kingdom Pseudomonadati; phylum Pseudomonadota; class Gammaproteobacteria; order Alteromonadales; family Pseudoalteromonadaceae; genus Pseudoalteromonas; species Pseudoalteromonas sp. Ld20. The sequence continues at coordinate 37,097 of NZ_JBISHB010000025.1, read as the reverse complement.
ATTGGCTAACCCCTAATCAAGATGCATCAGCAAATGCACTCAGTATTGCTGAACTAGTGTTTAGCAGTGTTACTCAAGCCCATTTAGCGCTTAACTCACATCATACAAATGCTAGGCGTGTGGAAATATCCGCCACTGATACTATAAAATACGTGATTGACGGTGAGGTAAAAGAAGCTGATAAGCTCATTATTGAAATTGAACCCAAGTCATTAGCGGTAGTGTGTGCAGAGTAAAGGTTGTCATTAACATGGGCGCACCGAGTGTGATTAAACCCAAGCCATCTCAAGATGCAGAATTCAGCGATTCACAGGGGCTCTTTGTAATAATGGCAGTCCATTTTAAGAAGTACAGCGATGAGAATAGGTTTCTGTGAAACGCCCAGCGGGTTGGTTTTAAAGCAATTTATACAGTGTTTTATAAGAGATTGATTTTAATAATAGAACTACTATTACTTGCAATCAATGCCTCGCCTAAATCGCTTTAAATTCCAATGACGCTCGGCATCTTGAGGTGGTATATGTTTATTTCTTTTTAATACTTGGCCATACAAAACCGCTATTTTGTGGTTCTGTTTCTACACAGTTATCAAGATATAACTGCTCTACTTTTGTACGGGCCCAAGGTGTTTTACGCAAAAATTTAAGGCTGGATTTCACACTTGGATCTGATTTAAAACAGCGAATATCAACGTGTTCTCCCATCGTTCTCCACCCGAGTGTTTGCTCAAGTTTCGTCACGATCTGCTCTAGGGTTAGGCCATGTAATGGATTGTTTGGTTGTTGATTCATAATTCACTGTTTGTCGTTTAAAGTCAGCACTATTGTAACGTAACTACTGCTCGATACCAATGCGTTATAACCCAACACCGTGGATATAGGTATCGGACTAGGCAGTTAAAGTTAATTAATGCTAATTTTGTTAACTTTCTTAGGGTAAATAATGTTGCCTTTTTCATCAATCATTAACCAGCTAAGAGAGCTATTACTCTGACTAGGATTTTTAGGAGTGCAGATCACACGGGTATCAGACATATATATGATTGCCCCTTCACTATATCGCTTATCATCAAACCAGCATATATTTTGGTTGCTTATTAGATCACCTGGATTGATAAGGAAGGTCGCTTTTTGATTATTACCCACACTATTTGTTGAGTAAATTACACTGATAAAACAGAGGCCTACCATAGTTAAAATTCGCATTTTATACCTTTGCATTTAGAAATAACTACACTAAGCTTAAAACGTGTTAGGGTAAATAACCAACAAAAGAATAACAGATAGTAATTTTATTAAATCACAGTGCATTTAAATGATCTAAATCACTTTTGTAAATCAGTTATTTAATACAATTAGCTCAACAAAACAATAACAAGGTGAACACATGCAATTTAACCAAACAATGATTGACGAATTTACACTTTTAGCTAAATTTCCTCTAAGCACTAAGATGCAAGGCCTTAAACTTCATAGTGACGCAGAGGAAAGTTTAAAACAAGCCGCACAGCGTTTATTTGAAAAAGGGGTTATTGATAGCCCAGACGGGGGGTATTTAACAGAACTGGGTTTAGATTTAATAGAGCACGTTACCGTGCTCCATAGCGCATTAGGCAGTTAAACTTAGGATTTGGTTAAGCTGCATCTGGTTGGTTTTGTGGTGCAGCATCAATAAACGCATCAAGCTTATTACAGCGTTCATAAATGGCTGCTATCTTTGGATATGCGGTCATATCGACTTTGAAGCGATAAGCATTAAATACTTGTGGAATTAAACAGACATCAGCAAGGCTTGGTGTGTTACCTACACAATAGTCGTTATTACCATCAAGTGATTTTTCAATTTTTTCAAAACCGATTTCTACCCAATGACGATACCATGTATTTTTAGCATCATCGTCAGCACCAAGTTCGCTGCTCAAGTATTTTAGTACACGTAAGTTATCGATAGGGTGAATATCGCACGCGACGGCATAACATAAGTTACGAATTTGCGCTTTTTGCCAAGCGTTACCAAACAGTAATGGTGTTTGTGGGTGTGTTTCTTCTAGGTATTCTAAAATAGCCATTGATTGTGCAAGCACACCTTCATCGGTTTCAAGTGCAGGTAGTAAACCTTGTGGGTTTTTATCAAGGTACTCTGCGCCTTGTTGTTCTGACTTTAATAAATTAACGGTCACTAACTCATGGCTAATATTTTTTAAATTAAGCGCAATGCGCACTCGGTATGCGGCAGATGAACGAAAGTAAGTATACAGTTTCATTATTCTATTATCCTTGTGGGGCCGTGAAGTGTTTTTTAATTGTACGCCAGCAATCAGTGTAGTTTGGTTGGCGTTCTTTGCCTTCAAGGGCATATTTAGTTGGTGAAATAACATAACGAGATTCGAACATAAACGCGAGTGTATTGTCGTAACGTTGCGGCTCAAGCTCTGCGTTAGAGGCTTTTTCAAACACATCAGCTTCTGGACCATGCGGTGACATACAGTTGTGCAAGCTCATGCCACCGGGCACAAAACCATGTTCTTTAGCATCGTATACACCTTCAATTAAGCCCATAAATTCACTCATAATATTACGGTGATAATACGGCGGGCGGAAAGTGTTCTCTGCAACCATCCAGCGTGGTGGGAAGATGGCAAAATCAATATTTGCTACGCCTTCGGTGCCTGATGGCGAGGTTAAAACAGTAAAAATAGAAGGATCTGGGTGATCAAAACTCACCGTATTCATCACATTAAAGCGTGCTAAGTCGTATTTATACGGAGCACTATTTCCTGTCCATGCGACTACATCTAATGGTGAATGAGCGATATCACAACGGAACATATTCCCGTTAAATTTAGCAATCAATTCAAAGTCGCCTTCTTTATCTTCAAAGGCTGCGACAGGGTATTGAAAATCTCGGTCGTTGGCATATCCGTTAGCACCGACTGGACCGCGCTCAGCTAAAACATACGCATGGTCGTAGTTTTCACAAATAAAACCACGCGCTGAATCAGTTAATAATTCAACTTGAAACTTAATGCCGCGAGGGATCACTGCAATTTCGCCTGCTTTAATTGTTAAATTACCGCACTCTGTTTTTAACAGCAATTCACCTTGTTGCGGTACAAATAACATTTCGCCGTCGGCATTATAAAAATAGCGGTCAGTCATTGATTTATTAGCGACGTACACATGGATACCAATACCCGTTTGAGCGTTGGCACTGCCGTTTGCAGCCATAGTGATCAAACCGTCAATAAAATCGGTTGGTGTAGCTGGAATATCAATTGGGTTCCAACGCAGCATCGTTGGTGGAGTCGGTACTTCAGTGATGGGGGCTGTACGAATTAGCCCATTATCAATCGATGTGTAATCACCCTGTACAACAGATGGGCGAATGCGATACATCCAAGTACGACGATTATCAGCACGCGGCGCTGTGAACGCGGTTGTACTAAATTGTTCTGCATATAAATCGTATTTTACTTTTTGAGGGCTAAACTGCCCAATAGGTAGAGCACCTGGTAAAGCTTCGGTTTCAAATTCATTACCAAACCCTGTCATGTATTTTAATTCGCTTGTCATCACTCGACTCCTTTGTGTTTTACTGTAAGATACTCTCAAGTGAGAATAAATTCAATCATCAAGCTTTTTATAAGTGTACATATTTATGAACAGTTAAAACATGGTTGTAAATTAATAGGAGATGCAGATTAATGGCACTCGATTTAGAAACCTTTTTACCCTACAGATTAGCTAATATAGCCAGTAAAATGAGTGAAGAGTTTGCATGTGTTTACCAACAGCAAAGTAATTTAACTATACCCCAGTGGCGTATTTTATTTAACTTAGCTCAACTTGGCCAAAGTCATGCAAAAGAGTTATGTATGCAAGCTTCTATGGATAAATCGACTGTATCCCGTGCGATAAAAGCACTCATTGATAAGCAATATATAATCAGTATTTTAAACCCTGAGGATAAACGCGCGAGTCTATTAGAGTTAACATCAGATGGGCATGAATTATATAAGCAGCTAGCACCAGATGCATTAGCATGGGAGCAACAGTTATTAGCAGTATTAGATGAGCAAGAATATCAGGTGTTACAACAATGCTTAGATAAGTTAAGTATTAAGCTAAACACGCCTTAATCATGAGTAAATAAAAAGCCCATCAAGGATGGGCTTTAGTTAATTTAAAGTGATATTACTCTAAATTAGAAAGTGTATTTAACACCAAGCTTAATTCTATATGTTGAATCTTCAGCTTCAAAAGTGAAATCATCATTAAGTGGTGCACCGATAATATATTGACCTGTTTCCGGATCAATATCCATCTCAACTACACTACGTGTTCCAAAATCTTGACGATAAACTTTACCTTTAGACGAATCGATTAGGTTTAGTACATTATCAATTACAAAATAGAACTCACCGCGGTGATCTTTTGTGAAGCCAGGAATTTCTTGAGATACATATAAGTCCATTGCAGTTACCCAAGGAGATTTCCCTTGGCTTCTATCAACAAATCCACCTGCATAGCCTGAAAGACCAAGTTCATTAAAGTGAGCAAGTACTTCAGCTTCAGTTACACCGTCTTCATAACGTACATTTGGATCGTTCGCTGTAGGAACGTAAGCTAGGTAGTTACCACCAAATGTAGACCCGTTACCTGAAGGCTGAATAAGATCTTGGTTAAAGAATCTACCACCAGTCAAGTTTTGAAGGCTTGCAAGTTGGCTATATGCTGAGCCAGAACGACGTTCAAAGAATAAGTTAAAGTTTGTTTTATAGTTTTCGATAAACTCAGTAGAGTAACTTAGACTTAATACAAACCTGTGTTCAGTTTCATAAGTTGATGTACCAATTTGCGTACGTTGATGATCACCAAAGTGGCCGTAACGGTAGTTACTTCTACCTGTAGATGAGCCTCCAGGGTTCCCTTCTGTTACATCTTGGTAAGTATATGAAGCATCGAACTTAAAGCCGTTATCCCAACCTTTAGATAAACCAGTGCTAAGAATAAGAGAACGTCCATCTTCGTCGGCATTTGTTAACATAATTTCAAGTTCACGCGTGTCGTAAAATGGTAACGCACCATCGATTGTTGATCCTACAACATCACCCTCTTGTAATAACGCGGCATTGATCCACTCAGCTGAGTTCTCTTTTTTGGTGTAGATTGCGGTCGTTGTCCAGGCAAAATTATCACCAATATATGGAATATCCAGAGTTACATCAGTATTTAGCATGTAAGTCCATTGCGAAGGGATATCAAAATTTGGGTCGATAAAGTTTGATGTTGAACCACGAGTACCTGAATTTATTGCTTCAATTGCTTCAGGTGTTGGTGTAGTTAAAACGCTTGCAGGTACCTCAACGCCTCTCGCACTATAGCTTTGCGCACTTACACCGTCATTTGAGTATGAGTTTGAAATCCAAACGTTCGGATTACCACCTGCATAACGTCCAACGCTACCACGAATAATAACATCGTCACTTAGGTTATATGTGAAGCCGGCACGTGGTAATAAAATATCTACGCCATCAAGGTTAAAAGTGTTATCGAAACCAGTGCGGTCAAGTACATCTTGGTTGAACTTTGGCTTATCGTCTGAGCCAAGACGTTCATAACGAAGTCCAAAAGACAGGGTTAGATCGTCATTGAAGTCCCAAGAATCATTGATGTATAAAGCAATATCTTTACGAGTGAACTTAGCTGCAACGGCTAAAGGGTTGTTGCCAATACCGTTAGAATAGTTATAGTTCGCAGCAATTCTTTCTTCGAAAGCTTGGATATTATCAAAAGACACAACACCTTTTGAGCCCGGTAAATATTGGTTTTCAATATCTAGTACATCATATTTAACACCAAATTCTAAAGTGTGCTCATCGAACAGGTAAGTACCATCTAATTTAAGTGAGAATAAATCATTTTCTAATGAATTAGAATGGCGGCTTTCATCAGAGCCAAATGAAATCGTTCCTGTATCGCCATCGCTATCGACATCAATATTATTAATTGATATATCGCCTAAGCCCAAGTTACTGTTAAGAGATACCTGACCAGTTTCTACAGACTTTTTGGTTACGCTAATTTGAGATGAGAACTCATCTGTCCAATCAGAATATAAAGTAGAGCTGAAGTTATTAAGTTTTTCAAATTTGTTATACCAGTGTGTATCTAATCGAAGTTCACGACTACTGCTGGTCATGTTACGGGTGTTATTGCCTTCATTATGCATGTAAACCAAATTTGCACGATGATAGTCATTGATATTCCAATCGATTTTAGCGATGTATTTCTCATCTTCTAATTGCGGTTGTGTATCGGCATTACCGATATTATCAACACCGTATACTTCACTTGCAATTTTACGAACGGCTTCTAAATCAGCATTTGTAATTAGTGTTTTATTCGTACCAATGCTTGATCCCGCAACACCGTACTCAAGTTGTTGAGGAGATTCGAATTTTTCATAAGCACCAAAGAAGAAAAGTTGATCTTTAATAATTGGAGCACCAAATGACACGCCATAGTTTTTCTCTTCAAAGTCTAGATCTAACTTTTTACCGTCACTCCCTTTAGGGCTACCAGCCCAATCACTGCTCAGCTTTTCATAGAACATATTACCATGAACTTCATTAGTTCCTGATTTAAACACTGCGTCAACATTACCACCAGTGAAGCCGCTTGATTTAGCGTTGACTGGTGCAACAGATACAGATACTTGATCTAAAGCATCTAGTGGGAAAGGATTACGCTGAGTTGGGTAGCCGTTATTGTTAAGGCCAAAGTCATCATTAAGGGGAATACCATCAACTGTGATAGAGTTTGTTCGCGGGTTTGCACCAGCGATTGTTAAAGAGCTGTCACTACCTGGTTGAACCACTACTAAAGGGTTGTTTCTTACAATGTCTTTTATGTCACGGCCAATACTCGGTACCGTTTTAATTGCGTCTTCGCCGAAGTATGAATCATTTGCAGATGAATTAAATAAAACAGCAGAGCCAGTAACGACGATAGACTCAATATTATTACTTGATAAAGTCTGGTCTAGTCGTCTAGTTTCACCAAGTGATAGGTAAACATCGTTGATTTGAACATCACGATATACATCTGAATCAATTGTAATTTTGTATGGACCACCAACGCGCAAGCCTGCCGCATTAAAAGTACCTGTGTCATTTGTTGTTACAACACGCTTTGTACCAGTAGGCTCGTGAATGATTATTAACTTAGTGTTTGCTGCTGGGCTACCATTAGGTCCAGATATTTGGCCTTTAACAGATGATGTAGTATCACTTGCTATTGCTGCGCTACTCACACCAACACAAGCTGCAATAGCGAGTGATAGAGCTGTTTTGCGTAGTTGGATTTTCATTATGTTGTTTTCCCGTGTTAAGGTTATATTAATGATTATTTAATTTGTGTTAGCGGGCATCTTAAGTGCATCTACTAACGGTTTTGCGGAATTGTCGAAAATTAAATTCAACAACCCAGAAAGTCTAATCCCGCTTTGCTGCAAACGAGTTTTTATAATTGGCATATTTGTATAAATATACTGATAGCTAATTTTTGTTTCATTTTTATTATAGATAACATTAGCTATATTGTTAGATTCTTCTAGCCACATTGCGGGTGTACTTTGTAAATAGTCTGCAATCAGTAGCTTATCGTTTGAATTTATAAAATGTGCAAATTCAGTATAAGATAAATTCTCATTTTCAATAAGCTTAGTATCCCATAGACTATGAAGATTGGTATCCTGCCCGAAGAATGTGACAGAAATATTATTACCGCCTCTGTCTTCTTTACGTCCTGCGTGAAATGGTTGGTGACTATCACCCACGAGGTGAACGAGAAAACGTAAGCTAAATCGCTTTGCATCGATGGAGCTTTTTTTATCTTTAAGTGTATTAATGGAAAAGTGTATACCTTCAAGAATATTAGTGACGGTATCTTTATTTAACGAGTGGTTGTGATTGTGAATAAAACCAGTTGTTGAGTCGGGTGCATTAATATAATGCCAGCGAGAAGATTTTTTTTGCCAAAATGCACTAGGGTCTGAGCGCATTTCATCAGCCCATGTCGATATTTGAGCAAGGCTTTCACCTTCTAATAATGGTAATAATGCTGATTGAGTTGTTGGAGTTAAATGTACCTCAGCAATTTGACCAATAATTCGATGTCCGTTTTGTCCCCAAGCTGATGCATTATGTGTTGTTAATAATAGACAGATTACTAAAAAACTATGAATTCCAAGTGTAATTTTGCTTAACATTTACCTGTTCCTAAAAATAATGCGGCTGCTTTGAGCAATGTATCTAGATGTAAATTGTCCTGATTTTGACAGAAATAGAAAGGACTCAATTAGATTCATAATTTCTTGTTCATAAATTAATTATTTCAATGGTTTATGTCATTTAAGTAAAATTACCTATTGTAATGAGTAATTAAAATTGTTCAAATAGATATATGCTTCGGATTGGATTGTAGAACTTTTGAAAATAAAACAACTCGCTTTACAACATAGTGCCTTTGTTACTGTTTTGTTACTGTTTTTTTTGCTAGTTTGGATTTGTGGAAAGTTCAGTGTAGATTCAGAGAAAAAAGAAATAAAACCATTAATACAAACGTCTAATAGCTGTCAGACATCTGCAGTACATAATAAAGAAAAGCTCATTGTATTTGCACCTTCAAAAAAAGTAGCCTCCACGTTAATTAACAGTTTATGCGGTGACTCTGTTATAGCAAAACAATTTGGTGAGGTTGTTGGTTTTTGGGGGTATAGGACAACAGATAGCATTGAATTTGTTGGTAAAGGAATTGCTGATCTGATCTTGGCAAAAAACAATATTATGTCTGCATTCAAAGCAGAATCTACTTATAATTATCAGCCGATTGTCGGCTTTCCAAGTTATACAGCTTTTTTTATATCTGCGAAAGAAAAACCTAAAGTAGATAAGCAGTACTTTTTCGGTAAACGTATTGGATTACTTGATTATCCAACAAGCCGCTCAGGGCATATTTTACCGAAGCAGAAATTCAAAGAACTAGGTCTTAATCTTGAAATGTTAGATATTACTTACGCCAGTTCCCATAATGAGTTAAGAGAGTTATTAGCCAGTGGGCGTGTAGATTTAATAGCATCGTTTTGGAAAGAAGAAGATCATGAGCATTTTTCGAAAAATTACATTACACCTATCAGCAATAATATAACAGGAACTCGTTGGTATTTAAAAATGCAGCACGAAAATACAGATTTACTCTGTGCTGTCCAATCACGTCTTATGACACTTTCAAAACAGCAGACATCACCATACTTTAATCATGCCGAATCATATTGGCATTGTTCCGCAGATGAGGTTGAATTTTTAGGAGACAAGGATGATTAAAAATAAACAATTTTCAATTATCACTTTGTGTGTTTTCGTCTTCTCATTATGCATATTTAAAGTATCTACTTATTTTAAACAGCTTGAAAGTACCGAGCTCGTTATAGCTCAAATCGAAAAACGTATTGCATTAGATTTACCTCGTCTTGATTTAACAGATGCATTTTTAAAGCACTCAGGTAATCATGAAGAAATTACACATTATATTAAACTGCTAAACAATGAACTGCCTACCGAGAAGGTTAAAGTCTATGCTATTGCTGATGTGATGTTATCGTCACAGGATTTAAGCTTTAAAACGGTTATTAAATGGCTTACAACGAATGATCAAAGTGTAAGTATAACTTTTTTGACTTATACGCCTTTATTCCTATTGAGTGACCTGTATCTTGTTATTGCTTTTTTTGTTGTTGCTTTATTGTTTGCAAGATGGGCAGATGTAATTAAATATTCATCGAGGCGCTATCTGGCGCTAAAAAAACAAAAAGAACAATTGTTGCCTAAAAATAATGCCAGGTTTGAAATTGATTTGAAAAATAAAACACTGGGTATGAACGAAGATAAAGCTATTAAAATTGCTCTAGCTAACAAGCCGTTGTGTTTTTATTTAGCACTAATCGAGTTTTGTATAGATAACCCTGATGTAACGCTTAACCAAAATAAAGATGTGCCAGTTGAGCTCCTTGAACTTGCTAATAAATATTTTTACCGTTTGATTGAGCTAGGTCATACAATTCGTAAACGACCTAATTTTACCAATAGTTTAGAAAAAACATTAAGTGAAATTCGTGCTGCGCTTGATGAAATACTCAGTGAGTACCCCGAGCTAAAAGATAAGTATTACCCGCCAAAAGCACATGGAGAAGGATCCCGTTCGCGGCTTCATAGCTATGGGCTAGTCAATATAAAAGCAGATGACATTGTTGTGATCGGTAAATAGTAGAGGTGGGGTTGACTATGGTCAATTTGAGATTTCAAGTTGACCATAGTCAAAGTCGGTTATTTAGGTGAAAATTCCGCAGCATTTACAGGGCTGTACTCACTAAAAAATCGTTTTAAGGCTTGTGCATCAGTTTCCTCAGTGCTTACAAAGCCCTTTAAATCTGTAAGGGCGGGGTAGCCATCACCGCCTGAAGCATTGTAGCTATTAAGGCTCATTCTGTATGTTTTCGTTTTATTTAACTCTTTACCGTTTATCATTACGTTAATTAGAGAATCATTATTACGCTCAAAGCTTAGCTGATGGTATTGCAAATAAGCGCCAGAATCAGGCGGAAAACGCGTTACAATATCAAGATAGTCCCATAAATCTTGACCTTGCCAATCCATATAAGTAATGCGGTTTTTAAACGGGTGTACTTTTAAAATATCTTTATAGCTTACTTCACCTGCCGAAATGCTGTCTCTAACACCGCCGCCACTAATAAGGCCAAAGTCTGCGTTAACACTGTTCATTTGTGCTTGAATAATGACGCGCGCCAAATTAGTTTGCTGATAACGGACTTTATTACGATCGCCTTCTAATTTTGCATTAACAAAGCCAATTTTCCCCTCGATTTGTTTCGCTCCTTTAGCTTGATACGGTGCTAAAAAGCTCTTCAATTCAGGGTTTGGTGTAATGTATTCGTTTGCTAACTCGGGAACAGTTATACCATTAGCGTTTACTTTATCTATGTATAAATTAACTGGCAGTAGTTCATAGTTGATTAACGTAAGCTGTTTGTTTTCAATTTTGAACATCGCCTTACCAACGTACTTGCCCCATTCGTGGGCTTGCATTATCCAAGTACCATTTTGTTGGTCTGGCTTGCATGCCATGCCTGGTTTAAAGTTGTCATCACTTTTATTATCAGCAGTCATACAAATTGGTTCTTGTGAATGACCCCCAATAATCATGTCTAAGGTGCCATGAGGTAATGAGCGTGCGAGGGTTACATCACCAGGGGCGTTAATACCATATGAAGCATCAACATAGTGACCCATATGGGTGACGGCAATCGTGATATCTGGTTGATATCGGACTTTAATTTTTTGAGCTACTGCTTTGGTTATTTCAACAGGCTCTTTAAATTCAAGGCCACCAATAAATTGGGGGTTACCAATTTTTGCTGTATCGGTTGTGGTTAAACCAATAACAGCGATTGTTAACCCTTGTTGCTTGAAAATTTGATAGGCTTGAAAAGCATTTTCTCCAGTCTTTTTATCGAAAATGTTCGCCGACAGCAGAGGGAAATTAGCCCATTGTTGTTGTTTTTTTAAAATGGATAAAGGATTGTCAAATTCATGATTGCCAAGGGCCATTGCATCATAACCAATAAATGACATACCTTTAAAATCAGGTTCTGCAAATTGCAAGTCTGACTCCGGTATACCTGTATTAATATCACCGCCAGATAAAAGTAGTACGGCATGACCCTGAGCTTTTGCGTCATTTCTAAGTTGGTCAATCAATGTTTTACGTGCGGCCATACCATATTCGCCTTTTTCATTGTGCCAAAAGCGACCATGATTATCATTGGTATGTAAAACAGTGAGATATTGAGTTTCGGCTGCTGGTTTTTTTTGAGTTGGGGTATTGTTATTACTACATGCACTGAGGCTCAGTAATAAAAAGAGTGTAATAAATACGCGCATAATGTGACCCGTGTTGTCCATATTTGCTGGTGATTAAGCGCGTAGTTTAACCTAGTTTGTTTTTAAAATAACGTAATTATTCTAATTCAAATGTAGTTTCTGCAGTTAATTTTCCTGTTGCAGCAAGTTGGCGTCTTTGTAACTCTTGATGTGCAAACGCTGATTTTTCGTGATTATTACCAACCATCCAGTTTAAAAAGCTGGCGGGCAGTTTGGTGTATGGTTCGCCTTTGTGCAATCCAAAATCACAAATATGCTCAGTAGTGTATGACATTGCTTTGTATCCTGTTACGACTAGTTTTTATTATTTGAGTAATACTAACAAATAAGAAATAGCCTGTTCAGACGATTTAGACTTAAGAAGAACCTAGTTATAACATGAAAGAATAAAGAGATAGTGTAGGGCTCTGCAATCAAAATGTAATTAAGTTGTAATCAAACTGCTCTTATTTGTATAAACAGGCTCTTAGCTATCGCTTTCGCTGCAAAGGTTTATTATCATTTCATAAATGTTAAATAATTAAAATAAATTTGGGAAACATAACAAAAATGAAAAAATTATTACTATGTAGTTTATTAGCCGCAGCATCTTTTAACAGTTATGCGACGGTTGTTGAAATGCAAACATCGCAAGGGACTATTAAGATAGATCTATTTGATCAACAAGCCCCTAAAACAGTCGCTAATTTTTTAAAGTACATCCAAAGTGACGCATATAATCAAACGGTAATACACCGTTCTGTTGATGACTTTATTATCCAAGGGGGTGGCTTTACTTATAATGAGGGTTTTAAAGCAATCACTACATCTGCTGCTGTTCAGAATGAGCCCGAACTGTCTAATGTTAAAGGCACTATTGCGATGGCAAAACTTGGTAGCAACGAAAATAGTGCAACCAGTCAGTGGTTTTTTAATTTAAAAGATAACAGTGCAAATTTAGATATACAAAATGGTGGTTTTACGGTTTTTGGCCAAATAAGCACTGACAGTTTTGCTGTGCTCGATACCATTGCTGAGTTAGTGCATTGTGGTGAAGTACCCGTTGTCAATGTGACTAAAGAACAGTGTGCCAGCACAGATACTGTACTTACTACAGCAAACTTAGTATCTATAAATAGTGTTGTAGTATTAGATAACGATGAAAATTCATCAGTTAATTTAAACCCAACTAAAAATACACTAATAGATACAGTTGAAAAACCATCGACGGGTGGCTCAGATGGAGGCAGCATGGGCTGGTTATTACTCCCTTTATTATTTGCTGGTTTTAAGCGTCGTCGCGCAGCATAGCCATCCAAATTTTATGTATATTTTGCTATCAGGTTTATTGATAGCAAAATATAAAAATGCTCGTTACATCAAAAAGACTTGTGTAACTATTTGAATCCACATAGCTAATACACATAAACAACTGACTAAAAAGCTATAATAACGCATCTTTACGCGATTGCCTCCCAAGTGAATTATACTGTGTATTATTCGTGAAATTACAAAGCACCACGCCAATACAATAAGTACATATCCCGTAGCATTGAGTTGTAAAGCCGCTAAGCTGGCCACAAAAAACAATACGGGCATTTCAAATTGATTAACAAAGTTACGACCTGCTACATGAACATCATCACCGGCTTTATCTAATTTCATAGTGACAAAGTCTTGCATCGAGATTGTCTTATTACGCGCAGCGCTAAAGCGGCGACGCCCCATAATGATCATAACCGCAAACGTCAGCAATACCTGACAAAACATAGCGAGCAATAAATATTTTTCCATTGTTATTACCTCTTATAATTACAGTCTCTTAAGCCTAACAGTTTGTTTTTACAATTCACAATGTGTTACAAAGTATTTATGAAAATGATTGCAAGCCCTGTTGGGTTTACCGATCATACTCACAAGACAACAAATATGGATTATATTCCCGTTATGAAAAAAATTATTACTTTAAGTGCCATTGCGCTAGCTGTATTAAGTGGTTGTGGTACAACAACGACGCCAGTTCAACAGCAAACCTCTTTGTTATCAGACACGCTAGTTGTCAGCCCAAATGATAACCGTGAATATAAAACACTCAAGCTTGCTAACGAAATCGAAGTAATTTTAGTCTCTGATCCAAGTGCTGAAAAATCAGCTGCAGCATTAAGTGTAGGTGTTGGTTTATTGCATGATCCAATGAGTCAACAAGGTATGGCGCATTATCTAGAGCACATGCTGTTTTTAGGCACCGAGCGTTACCCTGATACAAAGGGTTATTCTGACTTTATGACCAAAAATGGTGGCGCGCACAACGCGTACACTTGGCTCGATATCACTAATTACATGTTTAAAGTAAATAACGATGCCTACGATGAAGGACTTGATCGTTTTGCTGATTTTTTTAAATCACCAAAGCTTTACCCTGAGTACACAGACAAAGAGAAAAATGCCGTCAATGCAGAATGGTCAATGCGTCGTGAAATGGACTTTTTTGGACAGTTTAAACTTGCCCGTAAAATGATGGGCGATCACCCAGCAAACCGCTTTTTAATTGGTAACCTTGAAACATTAGGCGATAAAGAAGGCAGCTCACTGCATAAAGAAACCGTTGATTTTTACAATAAGTATTACTCTGCAAATATTATGAAAGTGGCGATGATTTCGAATCTTCCACTTGCAGAAATGGAAGCGAAAGCACAAAAATATTTTGCTGATATTGAAGATAAAAAAATTGATAAACCCACTGTTACTAAAAAGTTAGACTTTGATAATGTTGGCGGAAAACGCGTACATTACGCACCAAATGAAGATGTGAAGCAGCTACAACTAGATTTTACAATTACAGATAATAGCGATGAATTTGCTGTTAAACCAAACCGTTTTGTCGCTTACTTACTTAGCAACGAGATGCAAGGAAGCCCAGCACAAATTTTACGTGATAAGGGCTGGGTATCACAACTTTCTGCAAGTAGTTCACCGACACATTATGGTAACTATGGCATGCTTTCGGTTGATATTCAGCTGACTGATGAGGGCATGAAAAACCGCGAAACAATTGTCGCGACTATTATGCAATATATTGACTTGATCAAGCGTGAAGGGGTTGATAGTAAATACTTTAATGAGATCCGCACGTCGCTTAATAACGAATTTAAATTTTTAGAAAAAGGCGATGAATTTGGGTATGTTAGTAACTTAGCGGGCAGCATGCAAGATTACCCACTTAATCATGCTATTAATGCGCCATATCATTATGCACAGTTTGATGCAGATGCAATTAATGAAGTACTTGCACAATTAAATGCGCAAACACTGCGTATTTGGTACACCTCACAGCAAGAAGAAACGGACTCAAAACTGCATTTTTATGATGGTAAATACCGCATAGCAGAAATTGGTGAAAGTGAAATTGCTAGCTGGAACAAACCAAGTGAATTTGCCTTAGCATTACCAACAGTTAATCGTTTACTTCCTGAGAGTTTTGCAATTAAAACCACGCAATTTAGCGAGCAAAAACACCCAGAACTTACATACGATAAAAACGGTGTAAAAGTATGGCGTCAAGCGAGCCAAAACTTTGCAGAGCAACCAAAGGGCCTTGTAGAAGTTTATTTAAATACTCCTGATGCACTTGTGGATATTAAAGCGAAAGTGTTGTATTCAGTATGGGCAGATTTATATAATCTTCAGCAAAGTAAACTCAGCACTGAAGCAGCTGTAGCCGGTATGAGTGTTGGCCTTGAAGACAGCAATGGCCTTATTTTGTCAATGAGCGGCTTTACAGATAAACAAAATGTTTTACTTGCGCAGGCACTTGAAAGCATAGATGTACAAGTAGCAGAGCAAGGTTTTGCTCAAGCACTCGATCGCTACCAACGTGATTTACTCAATGCACAAAAGCAGTTCCCTTATTACCAAGCTTTTGGTGAATATTCAAAACTAGTACGCACTGGTAGTTTTGATACGGATGCATTGATCAAAACAGCCCAAGCACTGACGATTGCTGATTTTGAAGAACTAAAAAATCAAACGTTTAGCCGCAATGAACTGCGTGTATTTACTTTTGGTAACTACAATCAACAAGATGTTGAAGCAATTGCAAAAGAGCTGACGGCAATATTACCGAAAGATCATAAGTCAACGTCATTTACGCGCAGTAAAGCGTGGTTACCGCAAGTAGGTGAAACTATCGTTTTACAAAAAGACATAGATGTGGCTGATGTTGCCATTATTGATATGACAGTTCACCCAATTGCAGGTTATAAGCAAAAGGCGCAAGCACAAGTATTGCAAGATCATTTTAGAACTATTGCCTTTGATAAGATGCGCACAGAAGAGCAGTTAGCCTATGCTGTTGGCGCACTTGCACGTTCAGTTGAAGATTACTCAGCAATAGGTTTGTTTATCCAAACCCCCGTTAAAGGGCCGAAAGAGATGCAAGCGCGTTTTGAAGCGTTTAAAAAACAGTACGCAGTGGAGCTTGAAGCCATGAGCGAAGAGACCTTTGCGCAGCTTAAAAATGCCACACTTGTCTCGTTAAAAGAGCAGCCTAAAAACCTTAGCGATGAGATGGGCCCGCTGATTGGTGATTGGTACCGTGAAAACTTTGATTTTAACTCAAAACAAAAGTTAATTTCAGAGGTCGAAAAGGTCACACTTGCCGATATTAAAGATTACTACAAACAAACCATGCTAAACCCGCAAGCTGCACGTTTAAATGTGCAATTACGTGGTAGTAAATTTGCAGATACTCCATTTGCCGATCTACCAAAACAAACACTGGTTACTGATTTAAAAGCGCACTTTAATGGTATTAAACTGCAAAAGTAACTAAGTAGTTTAAGCGTTAACTTACAATGAGCCCAAGCAATTGCTTGGGCTTTTTTGTAAAAAATAAAAAGTTGCGAACCTTTTACCAAGCTAAACCGTCTTGTAAAAAAGAGATAAAGGAATTGCATGAATTCGACGCAAATAACGCTTACTGTTATTAATGCACAGCAGGGCGATGAGCTAGCTTTTAACTCATTATGCAACTGTTTATACAAACCAAGCTTTCTCTTCGCGATGAAATTGAGCAAGCAGACGGATTTAGCAAAGGATATTACGCAAGAAGCGTGGGCTGTAGTGGCAAAAGATATTCGAAAACTAAAAGAGCCAAGTGTATTTAAAGCGTGGCTATTTAGAGTGGTGTATCACAAATTTATAGATACAACCCGACAAAGCAGGGGCTACGAAAGTTTTCAACCAGATAAGCATGAACAAACAAGAGATATGACAAGTAGTAATGAGCAATCGATTGATTTACTCAAACTAATAAATAACCTGCCGGATAGTGAGCGGCACAGTATCTACTTATTTTATCTAGAGCAAATGTCAATTAGTGACATCGCCTTAATAACGGATGTAGCGGTTGGGACAGTTAAGTCACGTTTGCATCGGGCAAGAGCTCAGTTGGCAGTATGGTTAAATGAATAATTGGAGAGAATGATGATGAATTTTGATGAAAAAATTAAACATAGTTTGCAAGCAGAGCAACACAATTTAGAGTCTATTTTAGAGAGTGATCCAGGCTTATTTAAACAACTAATTGGTATATATAAGGGAAAAATGCGACTTTGGACTATTCTAGGGACGTTTTTCGCTTTTATATTCACTGCCATTTTTATATTATCAGCTTATCAATTTTTTAACTCCGAGCAGCAATTGTTTTGGGCAGTGTGTTTTGTGAGTAGTTTAATGATGCAAATTGCAATAAAACTGTGGCTGTTTATGGAAATGAACCGACAATCGATAATGAAAGAAATCAAGCGAAGCGAGCTTGAAATTAGGCTAATTCTCAGTGAGCATTTTACCTCCAACAGTCAAACCTAAGCTAAAATGTAAAAGGAAAATGCAATGCAGTTAAGATCTCTAGGTGTTAATACTAATAGCTTCTTGTTACTGACTCTCTCTTTATTGTTTGCTGCAAATGTTAAAGCAGCATTTGTAAAAGTGGGAGAGTTTGAGTTGCAATATGAAATTGCAGGCAGTGGTAAGCAAATTGTGGTTTTAGAGGCAGGTGGTAGCGCAGGGCTAGATGATTGGAACTCGGTTTTTAGTTCCATAGCTGAACAAACTAAGGTTATTCGATACTCGCGTGTTGGTAATGGTAATTCAACTGCAATTAAACGGCATTTCACTTCAATGGATTATGCACAGCATCTGAGCGAATTCTTGTTGGCGCTGGATATTTCAGAGCCTATAGTATTGGCTGCACACTCTTATGGCGGCAGTGTTGCGCGAGAATTTGCCGCAAAATACCCACAGCAACTGAATGCTTTACTTATGCTCGATCCTTCTTCTGAGCACGATGTAGATATACTGCGTGCCATAAATCTAGAACAGGGTAATAAAGAAATCGCACAAATAAAACTAAGTGATATGGCAAATGGTATGTCGAATCAATATTTAGATTTTTGGAGTAAACGGCCCTTACCAGACTATCCACAGATTAAAGATATACCTGTCACCGTTATTGCGTCAGTGCGCAAAATGGCTGAACCGAGTAATTTGTTTTTTACAGACAAGGGCCGAATAATGTGGGGGGAGATATGGCAGAATTGGGCTGCTGAATTTCCTCAAGGACGTAGTGTATTAACAGAAAAAAGCGGTCATTTTATTCAAAATGATGAACCTATGCTGGTGCTTCGAGAGTTAAAACGAGTAATGAAGATGTTGGATGAGAATAAGCAGCCATGATTTTAAAGCTATTGAAGTTTAAATAGCGTTTAAATTTACAGGAATGACTATGACTTATGTACTTTGGTTTTTGCCGCTATTGTTTTCTGCTTTTAGTTATAGCAATACATTTACTGATGGATTGGCAAACGCCGCAAATGATAGAACACAACACAATGTACGTTACGATGGCGCATATCATCGAATTGCGTATCCAAATGGTGATGTTCCCGCCAATATTGGCGTGTGCACTGACGTGGTTATTCGTAGCTACCGTTCATTGGGGGTTGATTTACAACAATTAGTGCATGAAGACATGCGCGATAACTTTTCTTCTTATCCTTCAAAAAGAATATGGGCTTTAACTAAGCCCGATAGTAATATCGATCATCGCAGAGTGCCCAACTTACAAACTTTTTTTAAACGTCATGGCACTGTGCTGCCGATTACGAACAATGTTGAAAACTATAAAGCGGGTGATATTGTCACCTGGATCCTACCAGGTAACCTGCCGCATATCGGCATTGTGGTAAACACATACGCAGTAGATAATAAAACGCCTTTGATAGTGCATAATATCGGATCAGGGCCGCAGCGAGAAGACGTATTGTTTCGTTATAAGATCACCGGACATTACCGGTATGAGCCAGTTGAAATATAAAAGGACTTGCTATGTACTATAAGATGGATGTGAGTGTTCAGCAAAAATTTGCTACCTACCCAACTGAGGTTGCTGTTGTTTTAAATCAAGTTAGAGAACTAATATTCTATGTTGCTGAGCAAGATGGTATCACCGAGCTTGAAGAAACACTTAAATGGGGTGAGCCGAGTTATATCGCAAAAAGTGGTTCAACAATAAGATTCGATTATAAAGAAAAAGCGCCGCAGCAATTTTGTATTTATTTTAATTGTAAAACAAAACTAATCGATACATTTAAAGAGCTATATGGCGATACCTTTGTCTATCAAGGTAATCGTGCTTTGGTGTTTGAGCTTGAGCAAGCATTGCCGAACAAGGAACTTGCGCATTGTTTGTCGTTGGCTTTGCGCTACAAAAAAATAAAGCACCTGCCAATGCTAGGTGCTTAAATTTAATTTGAGTATTATAAGCAGTATAAAGTTTATTTAGCTCTTGCAGCGCGTGCAGCGTGGAGTTTTTTGTAGCTGTCAATTAAACGCTGATGACGCTCTAACCCTTCAAGTTGCATGTTGGTCGGTGTTAAACCGTAGAACAGCACATCGCCATTGATTGAACCTACCACGGCATCCATTACTTCTTGCCCAAACATGCGAGTGAAGCTATGAATGTAGTCTTCAATTTCTAGGTCTTCACCTAGTGCCACTTCGAGTGTGGCGTGCATTGCTTGATAAAATAACCCGCGCTCAACCGTGTTATCGTTAAATTGTAAAAAGGTTTCAACTAATTCCATCGTTGCTTCTAAATCACCTAATGCTAAATAAATAAGTAATTTAAGCTCTAGGATTGTTAGCTGGCCCCAAACTGTGTTTTCATCAAACTCAACACCAATTAGAGTGATAATATCTGTGTAGTTATCCAGCTGGCTTTCTTCAAGTCGCTCTACTAAATCGGCTAGTTGATCTTCATCTAAACTGTGCAGGTTTAAAATGTCTTCACGGTATTTAAGGGCTTTGTTGGTGTTATCCCAAATTAAGTCTTCTACAGGGTAAACTTCTGAATAATCAGGCACTAAAATACGACACGCGGTGCCAATATCTGAAAACTCCGCTATGTAGGCTTCTTTACCTAAGTCTTTCAAGATGCCGAACAGACTTGCAGTTTCTTCTTCGTTAGTGCCAGAAAAATCCCATTCAACAAAGTCATAATCATGTTTAGCACTGAAAAAACGCCATGAAATTTTACCGGTTGAGTCTATAAAGTGTTCAACAAAGTTTTCAGGCTCAGAGACGGCCATACTGTTAAAGGTAGGTTTTGGCACGTCATTTAAACCTTCAAAGCTGCGTCCTTGTAATAGCTCCGTTAAGCTGCGCTCAAGAGCGACCTCAAAACTTGGGTGCGCGCCAAATGAGGCAAATACACCACCTGTTTTTGGGTTCATTAGGGTAACGCACATAACCGGAAATTGACCGCCTAACGAGGCATCTTTAATTACTACAGGGAAACCTTGCTCTTCTAAGCCTTTAATACCGGCAACAATAGCTGGGTATTTAGCAAGTACTGCGTCTGGCACATCTGGTAATACGAGTTCTTGCTCAATAATTTGGCGTTTAACTGCACGTTCAAAAATTTCTGACAAGCACTGCACTTTAGCTTCGGCAAAGTTATTACCTGCGCTCATGCCATTACTTAAAAATAAGTTTTCAATTAAATTTGAAGGAAAGTACACAGTTTCGCCGTCAGATTGACGAACATACGGAATTGAGCAAATGCCGCGTTCAACATTACCTGAGTTAGTGTCGATAAGGTGTGAGCCACACAGTTCATCTTCAGGGTTATAAATACTCAGTGTATAGTCGTCTAAAATACCTTGTGGCAGTGAGTCATCATCAGTGAGCTTAAACCATTTTTCATTCGGGTAGTGCACAAACTCACTGTTGGCAATTTCTTCACCAAGAAATTGATCATTATAGAAAAAATTACAGTTTAAGCGTTCAATAAATTCGCCTAGGGCTGAGCATAATGCGCTTTCTTTACTTGCGCCTTTACCATTGGTAAAACACATTGGCGACGCCGCATCACGGATATGCAATGACCATACATTTGGTACGATATTACGCCACGATGAGATTTCAATCTTCATGCCTAAGTCAGCTAAAATTGCGGTCATATCAGCAATGGTTTGCTCAAGCGGTAAATCTTTACCTAAAATAAAGGTGTTTTCGCTACCTTCAGGCTTTGCCATTAGCATGGCCTGTGCGTCATTATCTAAGCTCTCTACCGCGTCGATTTTAAATTCAGGCACAGTTTGAATAACGCGTTTTACTGTACAGCGATCTACTGAACGTAGGATACCGGTACGGTCTTTTTCAGAAATGCTTTCAGGCAGCTCTACTTGAATTTGGAAAATTTGGTTATAACGATCTTCAGGATCAACAATGTTGTTTTGCGCAACACGAATACCATCTGTCGAGATGTCACGGGCATTACAATACACTTTTATAAAGTACGCAGCACATAACGCAGATGATGCTAAAAAGTAGTCAAATGGACTTGGCGCAGAGCCATCGCCTTTATAACGAATTGGTTGATCTGCAATCACAGAGAAATCGTCAAACTTGGCTTCTAGTCTGAGGTTGTCGAGAAAATTAACTTTAATTTCCATTAAATAGTTCCACTTAAATGCGCACTGACAAGTAAGTTTAGCAAGGGCTAAAAAATTACTTAGTGAGTGTATTAATTATATGGATGCAATTATCTGCTTTTTCAGCCCTTACATACAAGTAATAGTCTTGGCTTAGTTAAAATAAATCTCGTAGTGGTTGCACTTTGAGTAATTGATAGCGGGTATTCATATTTGTAGATGCCCCCCATTTTTATCAAAAATAGAAATTAAGATTGTTTTACTGTGCACTTATAAAGCATTTTGCTCGTTATATTGATGTTATTTATGATGGAAAAAATAATATTTAATGCTTAATTTAAAAATAATTTATTATAAATAATGAGCAAAATTTTCACGGTAAGCTAGTTTTATTACTGCATATTGCAAAATACTAATATCATAAGGTAACGCAAATGATGAAAAAGCTGTATTGGTTATTAACTGTGAATTGCATTTTATTTACAGGTGCTTCTTATGGCGAGATTAACTTCTCAGGATTTACCAGCATCAATGCCGGTAAGGTTTTATCTGGAAGTGGAGTCCCGCAATACGATATACCCCCTACCTTTTTAGCTGACTATCCGATTGTTTCAGCTTACTCAGAAGATATTTCATTTAAGCCTGAAAGCTTATTCGGCCTACAAATTAATGCTGATTTAGCCGAAGGTTTATCCATGACAGGTCAAATTGTTGCCCGAGGGGCTAATGATTTTGATGCAACAATCGAGTGGGCATACATATCTTATGAAATAAATGAACATTGGACGATCCAAGCAGGTAAAAAGCGTTTGCCGCTGTTTTATTATTCAGATTTTTATGACGTAGGTTATGCCTATGTGTGGATGCGTCCACCTGCAGATAATTACACATGGCAAATATTTAACTATAACGGTGTTAACGCACTCTATAGTGGTGAGATTGGTGATTGGTCTGTCATGGGTAATCTTTATTACGGTGAAGAAGACGATAAGGAAAATAAACTGCTCAGTGAGTTTTTTTTCAAAGAGCCTACGCGTGAAATTTGGCGTGACATGCTTGGTGGAGTACTGCAGTTAAACAAAGATTGGTTTGAAGTTCGCTTAACTCATATGACATACAAAAATGAGCGCTACCGTAAAGGTGAGCAAGTATTATTTGATGGTGAAACTAGCCGAACAGGTAAATTCTATGGTGTTGCGGTTAATTTAGATTTTGATAATTTATTTATACTAACAGAGCTAAATCGGTTGGATTTAAATGGCAACCTTGATACCTCAATGATTACCTTAGGCTACCGCTTTGATACCATCACTCCTTATGTTACCTATTCTCAATTTGAAGAAGATGCCGAGGATGGTGAACAACATGATACAACGTCGGTTGGCGTACGCTGGGATTTTCATTCCTCTGCGGCTTTTAAAGTCCAATTTGACAAAGTGAATGATGAATCCTTTGATTTGGCCGTTGCAGGTGATAGTGAGTCGATCACATTTGGCATTGATTTGGTATTTTAAGGAATAAGTTATGATATTGTTTAAAAAAGTATTCTTATCGCTTTTATTGCTTAGTTGTTACTCAGTAAATGCCGAGGTTGTTATTATTGTTCACCCATCAAATAGTAGTAGTTTTGATCAATCTGAAATTTCAAAGCTTTTTTTAGGGAAAGCGAAATCATTTTCCGATGGGAATCAAGCTGTGCCATTAAATCAAGATGAAAGCTCTGCAGCGCGTAAAGAGTTTGATAGTAATGTACTATCTAAATCGGGCAGCCAATTAAAAGCTTATTGGTCAAAATTGATTTTTACGGGTAAAGGGTCACCACCAAAAGAAGTAGGAAATGATGCAGATGTTATTGACTTAGTCAGTAAAAACCCGAGTATGATCGGCTATGTTGGGGCGGCCTCATTAACTGATTCAGTAAAATCAGTTGGAAAATTTTAAACGTTTATTTTGAGTGTATGTAAAATCGATTACATTAGGGGCTGTTGACCTTTCAGGATTAAAATTTGTTCAATCTAGGGGCGATTTAATCGCGGCGCGAGGTTTGGAATCGATGGGCTAAGTAAAAATCGAGCAAAGCTTCCGCGTCCTGCTAACGCCCCTTACCTACATCCGTGTAGGTAACAAAGAGTTAATCGCCCCTAGGAAGAACCCTTTGGGCAGCGCATGTTCAACCTCAAAAGATAAACAGGCCCTAAACCTGTAATCGATTTTTTATTAGCAGATACTTACCTGAACTCGGGTTAAGTATCTACTAACGTATTGATTTAATAATATAAAAATTCACTCAACTCTCCAATCGGAGATTTTCAGGGATAACAAGGCGAATTTACGCGTCGAATGCCTATTTCAAGTAAATTCAACGTAGTTAGCGTTGAAAATAGCCACTGGAGATAGATTTATTATCCCGAGTTTTGGTTACTTAGGCTATCACTAAAAACCCGATAAAAGCACACGCTGCTGCGATGAACGTATAGGGTAATTGTGTAACCGCATGGCTAATTAAGTTACAGCCTGAGCCTTGTGCCGCAAGGACTGTTGAGTCTGAGTAAAAACAGGCTTGGCTACCAAATGATGATGCTGATAGCAGCGCACCAATTACCAGCGGAATATTCGCGTCAACCGCGACAGCTAACGGCATTACAATCGGAATAGTGACCGCAAAAATACCCCAGCTTGAGCCAGTAGCAAACGCCAGTACTGCCATCGCTAAAAACACCACCGCAGGTAAATAGCCTGCGGTCATAAATGGGCTGAGTGAGTCAATAACAAACTGCGGTAGCAATAGTTTATCGCACACGTCTTTAAAAATAAACGCGGCAATTACAGTGGCAATTGCTGGGATCATGCTTTTAAAACCATCAAGCATTTTTTCGATCATTTCAGCAAAGGGCATTAATTTTTGCAGCATATAAATAGGGATTGTCACTGCAAATGTAGCTAATAGCCCTTTGTATACGTCAATATCGAAATACACAGTAAAGGCAACGAGCAAAAAAATAGGCAGTAAAAAGTTGTACAGTTTGCCGTGGTTATCTGCGCTTTCAAAGCTTTCTTCTACTGCTTTAACTGCGTATTCGTCAGCAGTTTGTACTTCGTTATATTGTGCCGGGTCTACTTGTGCCTGCTCTTGCATGGCTAATTGCTGTGCTTTTTTCATCGGCCCAAATAATGGAATAACACCCAGCACGACTAAGGGCACTA
The DNA here is from genome assembly GCF_045064175.1 of Pseudoalteromonas sp. Ld20. Taxonomy (NCBI): domain Bacteria; kingdom Pseudomonadati; phylum Pseudomonadota; class Gammaproteobacteria; order Alteromonadales; family Pseudoalteromonadaceae; genus Pseudoalteromonas; species Pseudoalteromonas sp. Ld20. The sequence goes on along the minus strand of NZ_JBISHB010000025.1, from coordinate 11,900 downwards.
GCAATACCGCAAACCAGGCATACAGCATGTAAGGAATGGCTTGCATATACACAGCAATCCCTTGGCCTTCACTAGCAATATTGTTATCAACCAACAAGCCACCAAAAAAGACCGCCCAGGTAGATAAAGGTACGAGTACACAAATTGGCGCAGCGGTAGAGTCAACCACATAAGCGAGCATTTCACGGCTGATTTTAAATTTATCGGTAATGCGTTTCATGGTTTCACCCACGGTAAGTGCATTGAGGTAATCGTCGATAAAAATCACGATACCGAGGATAAAAGTCATCATTAATGATGAACGCGGGCCTTTACAAAAACGCAGTGCAAAGCTGCCAAATGCGGCTGCGCCACCAGTACGCACCAATAATGCGATTAACGCACCAAAGCCACCACACACTAAAATAAGCCAGCCAATGGTTTCATCGACCATCACTTTTAAAGACGCAGCCGCAAAATTACTTAACATAGCAACAGGATCAAGCATGGCAAGGCCAACTAAGGAACCCATAAGTAGAGATAAAATAGGACGGCGTAAAATGATCGCCAATATCACCACCACAATGGGCGGCACAAGACTTAGCGCAGAAGGTTCAAGCATTTAAGTATTCACAAAATAAAAAGTACTTGAGTGATTGGCCCAAGTGACTTAACAAAAACAAAGAATGTTAGCTCAAAGGCTTATATTCCAAGTCACTGCTTTTGCACGCAAATGTCACTTATAAATACAGTGAAGTGCGTTGGCTTATCGCCAGACGGTGCAGAGGGTGCACCGCTATTGTTGTGCCGATAAAAACATCAGCGAGAAAATAAGCTTGAATAAGGTTTTAGTCAACTAAAAAATATTATAGTTATGCCGTACTTTTAAATATTTAACGCTCATGCGTACATATTTAGTTTTATTCGATCGCAGGTTAAATGCGTAATTTATAGAGCAACAGAGTTAATGGTTATCAAGCTCATCAAGCAAATTCATCACGCGCTCACTAGCAGCTTCCATTTTATTTATATGTTTGATTGCTTTACTTCTTTCACCGTTATGTATTAGTACTAACGCTTCAACACCATTACGGTGTACCTCGCGGTGTGGCTCTTCAAGTTGTTTAAAAGCATTAAGTTTTTTGAAGTTCTGAGCTTGTTCAGAGTTATACCATTTCCCTAAGCGGCACATTGTGTGATCTGTAAAGTCGTCGATTGATTTTTTACTAGTACCGTTTGCAACAGCATAAACATCGCCTTTCCAAACTATATGGTCTAGCTTAACGGTTTGAATAAATGAGCGCGTTGCAGCACTCGTAATAGTATCTTTCATTTTGGTGCAGTGACTGATAATTGCACTGTAATCGTTATTTAAAGAATCGAAATTGGTAGAAAGCTGGGCATTATTTTGTTGAATATCTGAAACTGACTCTACGGTTTCACCTGTTTTGGCAATAATTTCTTTCACCAGTTCAGACACTTCCTGTGCAGATTGATTTGTATTAGTGGCAAGTGTTCTAACTTCATCAGCAACCACACTAAAGCCTCTACCAGCTTCACCTGCACGTGCAGCTTCAATTGCTGCATTTAAAGCTAGTAGATTTGTTTGATCCGAAATTTTCGAAATGGTAACTACAAACGTATTTATGCTATCAGCCATACTTGAAAGGCCTGAAATGTTTTCGGTCATACTCCCCATTTTTTTTGCCATAATTTCCATTTCGTGAACAATATGCTTAAGTGAAACATTTGAGTTATCAAGTAGTTCATTGATTTGGTAGCTAACTTTACTTTCTTCATCAATGGTTAAATACGACTCTAAAACGGTTTGACGAACTCCTTCAATTTGAGTGATACAATCAATAGAGCTTGTAAGTAAGCTTTCTTGAAATACTTGTATGTCGTTTTTTCTTTGATCATTAAGCTGTGTTTGTAAATGCTGCTTTTCATCAAAGAGGGTTTTGTTTTTCGCTTTTAATGTTTCGATCTCCTTTACTAGCGCATCATTTTGATTTTTTATTGATAAATACGTTTTACTCGAGACGAACATGCAGCTTTCCTGTCTTTTTTATTAAAAGAGAATTTAAAGTTAACTAATCTGGATTCTAAACGGCTTTGCTGAATTAGGCAAAAATGTTGTTATTTATTTAATAGCAAATTCTTTGGTGAAACGCCAAAATATTGCTTAAATAAACGGCTAAAATGACTGGGGTTCGTAAAACCAATATCATAGCAAACTTTGCTTATTTGTTGCCCTGATAGCAGAAGTTGACGCGCTTTTTTTAATCTAAGTTGTTGTTGATATGCAGCAGGGCTTTGCCCAAAGGCCAGTTTGAATTGTTGATAAAACTTACTACGGCTCATGCACGCTATTTTACAGATCGTATCAATATCGAGTGTTTGATTAAGATGCTCTTTCATAAAATACAGTGCATCAGTTAATGGACATGGAGCAGCATGTTGGCAATTAGCGAGTAATAAATCACGGCTTTGTTGCTGTAGCAGGCGGGTGATTAATTCATTGACGGATAAATCAATTAAGTAATGACGATCTTGCTCGTTTTCACTGAATAGACCAATCATACGCTCCAGTAATTGTTGAGTTTGTTGATTGTGCTGTGCGTGCACTAGGTTAGGTATGTACTGAAAAAAGTCATCATTGCTTATTTGTTGTTGCATATTTAGTGCATCAGCCACTTGGCTAATTTTATCGCAGCTTATTTCAATAGCTAAACAAGTCGTGGGCTGCTGCATTGATGCCTGTGGAAAATCAATTAATACACCTTGCTCGGGGGCGAGTACAAATGATTGTTGAGGTAAAAATTCTTTATGGTAGTCACTATCAGCAACATGCATCACTTTTTTACCACTAATCATCCCGCAAAACAGTAGTTCACTTGAGTGTAGGGCAACTTTCTGTGCATCTTGGTAGGTATCGTAAATACTGAGTTCGGCATTTTCTGCTGCAAAGGTGACTTTATTTTCAATAAGCACATCAACTGCTTGGCGTTTTCTCGTGAGGTTGCTCGTTGGTAGTGATGCAGTCATTTTATCTCCTTTAAACAATGGACGCACAGACATGTTTTTTGGACAGCTAATCAAGTTTTTAAGCTTCTTATAGGCTAATGTCAACAGGTGGCGGATAAATAAACAACAACTACTCGCTGGACGTTAATTAACCCAGGTTAAGTCAAACTCAACAATTTGAACAGGAATCACACAATGATTTATGCAAACCCCGGTGCTGATGGCGCACTCATTAATTTTAAACCTCAATACGGTAACTACATTGGCGGACAATGGGTTGAGCCTGTAAACGGCCAATACTTTGATAATATAAGCCCTGTAAATGGTAAAGTGTTTTGCCAAATTCCACGCTCAGATAAAGCCGATATTGAATTGGCTCTTGATAAAGCACACGCAGCAAAAGCGTCGTGGGGAACAACCTCAGTGACTATACGCAGCAACATACTATTAAAAATAGCTGATCGGATAGAGCAAAACCTTGAGTTACTGGCCGTGGCCGAAACATGGGATAACGGCAAAGCGATTCGTGAAACACTCGCAGCAGATATTCCATTAGCAGCTGATCACTTTCGTTATTTTGCAGGCTGTATTCGCGCGCAAGAAGGCAGTATTGGTGAGATTGACGAGACCACAGTCGCTTATCACTTTCATGAACCTCTAGGTGTGGTTGGGCAAATTATTCCGTGGAACTTCCCTATTTTAATGGCTGCGTGGAAGTTAGCGCCAGCGCTTGCGGCGGGTAACTGTGTGATTTTAAAGCCGGCAGAGCAAACACCGGCTTCAATTTTAGTGTTAATGGAACTTATCGGCGATTTACTACCTGCAGGCGTTCTAAACGTTGTTAACGGCTTTGGTAAAGAAGCCGGCGAAGCACTGGCGACGAGCACCCGTATAGCTAAAATTGCCTTTACGGGCTCAACTCCAGTTGGCTCGCATATCTTAAAATGCGCAGCTGATAATATCATTCCATCATCTGTTGAACTTGGTGGTAAATCACCGAACATATTTTTTAATGACGTAATGGAAAAAGATGATTCATTCTTAAGTAAAGCAATAGAAGGCGCGGTACTTGCGTACTTCAACCAAGGCGAAGTGTGTACTTGCCCATCGCGTTTGTTTATTCAAGAAGATATTTACGAGCAATTTATTGAACGTATTTTAGCGCGTACTTTGCAAATCAAACGGGGTAATCCACTTGATAGCGAAACCATGGTGGGTGCACAAGCTTCAAAAGCACAGTTTGATAAAATCCTTAGCTATATCGAAATTGGTAAAAAAGAAGGCGCAGAAGTACTCACCGGTGGCAATATTGAGCAATTAAGTGACGAGTTAAACGGTGGCTACTATATTCAGCCAACCTTGCTTAAAGGCACTAACGATATGCGGGTATTTCAAGAAGAAATTTTTGGCCCAGTTATTTCAATGTCGACCTTTAAAGATGAAGCTGAAGCGCTGGAGTTAGCCAATAGCTCAGAGTTTGGTTTAGGCGCAGGGGTGTGGAGCCGCAACATGAACCGTGCCTATCACTTTGGCCGTAAGATAGAGGCAGGGCGCGTATGGACTAACTGTTATCACATGTACCCAGCTCACGCTGCTTTTGGCGGCTATAAAAAGTCAGGCATCGGCCGCGAAACCCACAAACTCGCGCTTGATCATTACCAACAAACTAAAAACTTGTTAGTAAGTTACAGCGAAGATCCGCTTGGCTTTTTTTAAAAAGAGCATAAGAACAACTAATTAAGTAAAGCGCGGCTCTTAGCTGCGCTTTTTGCTATATTAAAGTACTTAAGGTTAAATACTCATTAAAGGTTCAAAAGTGATTTTGGAATGAGTTAATTGCACCGAAGTTGTGCCGCTTACTAAGGAGATGGAATGAAAATTTTAACGAATATATGCTCAGATAATTTACCAGAAAGTAAAAACTTCTATGTAGAATTACTTGGTTTTATTGTTAAATATGAGAGTGATTGGTATGTACAACTTTGCTCGCCAGACGATCATTCAATTGAATATGGTATTATTCAAAAGGATCACTCCTTAGTGCCAAAAAAGTTCCAACAGTCGCCAACGGGTATGTACGTTACTTTTGTTGTGGCAGATGTTGATAGCACTTATGAAAAAGCGCTGAGTATGAAGATACCTATTTTGCAAGCGCCTCATAATGAATTTTACGGGCAGCGTCGCTTTTTAATTGAAGATCCTAATGGTTGTCTAATTGATATTTGCTCGCCATGGGAGATTCTATAAAAGTGTAACCTTTACGCCTATACGAAAGTAAACGAGCGTATTAATCTACGTTGGAGCGATAATATGAATCAACTAACTGAACAAACAATAGCATGCCCATATTGTGGCGAGAGTATTGATGTGCTGCTCGACCCAACAGATGTTGATCAGCAATATATTGAAGATTGTCAGGTTTGTTGTAAGCCCATTAACTTTTTGGTTTTTGAAAATATGGATGAAGACTTAAGTGTGACAGTGTCTAGTGAGGACGAAAACTATTAAAAGATTAGGCACCCGATAATAAATAAAAAAAACACAGCTAAATATACTGAGTGGTGCCAGTTTTCGTTGCGATTTTTGCGGTAAGCGTTGCGCATTTTCCATTTATCTTCATGGGTAAAAGTGTGAAAGCAGCGTTCACAATATTTAGCACTGAATTCTTCCCAATAACCACATTGCGTACAGGCATATCTCTTTTTAAATTTGGTCCAAGGTTACTATTGCGCTTAAATATTTTTTATCTCAGCCTTTGATAATTTAAACAATGGATTTAAAACGCATACTGGTAAATATCTCCTTGGAGTGCCTTCAACCGAACCCAATAAATATACTGTTGATCAGGCGATATTGTATATTGATGGATAAAATCATTCGTTTTTGGCAACAGCAATTGTTCAATGTGTGTGTCAATATTATATGCCCATACACCGGTTTCTTGTCTGTAGAAATACAGCTGGTTATTGATAATTTGCCAATTTAACCAATTAATACGATTAAAGTCTTTAATTATCAGCTCTTCATTTGGATGGTCTAATTTTTTTCGCCATAAGCCATCGACCGTAAATTTAGAGTAATACAGGTATTCACCAATTATTCTGCCACTGTAACCACCATTTACGGTAAGTTGCGTGTGTTGGCCACTACTTCTTTGGTAGTGCCATAGTTGCCAATTACCAGAAGAGTTGCCACTGTAAATAACATTATTATTCGCATCGTAATTGGCAACATAGCTATTTTTTGATTCAGTGAAAACGTGCTGATACGTGTTTTCATCAATATTTAATTCATATATATCACCATGCTTGCTAAACAGCACACGCTTACCATCATCTGAAAGCTCATAGCGAACAAACTGTAATTCAAACGGTAAATCAACATTAATTAGTTGGGCGTTGTCACCTTTTATTCTCCACCAATGATGGCTTTTATAGCGTGTTGATAAAATAAGTTGTGTGTCAGCTTTCATTCGAGGTAATAATTCTGTTCGAGCGCTTTGTTGCCATGTAATGTGTGTTTTTTGTTTAATATTATACTTTGCAATGTCACTTACAGCGTTGAGATTACTGATCAATAGAGAAGGGCCATTATCACTTTGCAAAAGAGCCAATGAGTTAATTTTAAAGTCTAATTTTTTAAGTAATGAGTAGTGGCTGTTAGCGGTTTTTAGAGTGTACAGGCTTGCACTATCAGCAATAATTAAATCGTTATTATTAGGGTGCCATAGCAGGTTATTTATTCGCAAATCAACAGTGTGCTCTGTTAAGACATGATCATCGTTGATGATAATAATATGAGATTGGTTATCATTTATATAACGAAGAACGGCAAGCTGATTGGTATGACGGTTGTAATTAAAATTAAAATCACCTTTGGTGTTATTTTTGCTGGTGGGGTTGGTTATTTGTTTTAACCTGCCTGTATTTACGTTATAGCTAAATACCTGATACGGATGCGATTTACTAAAGCGCTTAGTAAAGTAAAAGGTGTTATTTTCTCCCCATACTAATGATGTTGGTATTTCATCACAGGTAAATAAAGGCTGCTGCTTTTGTGTTGCGACATAATAAATAGCAATCGAACACTGTTTATCAATGTTCGTTGCATAAACAAGTTGCGTTCCTTTGGCGTTAATGGTGGCGAGTGAATCTGTTAATACTCTCTTTTTTGAATGTGTTTTTGTATCATATAAATACACTGCTTGGTTATTATTTTCATCTAGGTGATGAAATAGAATGTGTTGGCCAGAATCCGTTGTAGATAGTTTATACTCCGATCCGTTGAGTGCAATTAATGGGGCGCTAATAAGTGATAGCGTGTTTGAATGAGTAAAACTATCTGGTTTAATAAAATAACTAATAAGCGCCACTAAAAAGAGTAAAATGAAGGTAATAACGCAGCTTACTTTTATGAAAAACCATGTGCTTTTTTTATTTTCAGTAGCGGTAATTTCATTTAATACGGGCTCAATAGGGTCTTTGCTCAAACCTTCAAGACAAGCAATGAGCCGGTAACCTTGAGTTGGTACTGTTTCAATAATGTTTTCATCGGTTAATGCAGCAAAATGCCCACGTAATAAAGACACGGTTCTGTTTATTGCGCCTTCACCTACAACACGGTTGTTCCACACTTTTTCTATGAGTTGATCACGACTGACAATCTGCCCATTAGCCGCCAATAAAGCTGTTAAAAAGTTAAATACTTTAGGTTCAAGATTGCGACTTTGAGTGCCCTTTACCAATGTTCGCTGGTTTGCATCAAACATTACACTTGCAATGTGTACCGTCATACTAATCTCTATCATATTGAAATAACTTTATATTTTAAAACATAACACAAACATAACAAAAACATAAGCTCGAACTATGTGAGCTGATGTAAATACATGATTTGCTAAGCTTCCATGTTTAATAAGAGTAAAAAAAATGCGTAGTTATCTATATTGTTTATTAAAAATAGTCGCTATAACATGGCTATTATCAGGTTGTAATGGCACCGACAATAAATCGGCTTCTCCTGTATCTAAGCCACCAGAGAGCGATGTAAATAAAACAAATTTAAATGGGCGAAGTTATTACCTTTCACTGCCAGCTAAAAACTTTGACTCAAAAAAAGCCTATAAATTACTATTGGCTTTTCATGGCTCCGGACAAGGGGCACAAAGCATGCGTAGTATGTCGGCTCTTGAATCTGCATCAGACAATTATATTGTTGTTTATCCGCAATCAAAGGTTGAAGAATGGAATGAAGGGTGTGATTGCAATAAGCCACACCGGCTCGGAATTGATGATTTAGGTTTTGTAGATGAGGTTGTTGCAGATGTTAAAACAAAATACAACATCATAGATGATGAACTTTATGCTGTTGGATTTTCTCAAGGGGGGCTTTTTGCACAAAATTTAATGTGTAATAGTGACTTACAGTTTAACGCGATAGCGTCGGTTGCATCGCCAATGTCGGTGCAATTATCACAAAGCTGCTACATTGAAAATAATACACACTATATGATGGTGCATGGTAAAAATGACAAAACATTGCCCTATTATGGCCTAACTCATTCAAATTTTGGGCTTATAGCCAGTGAATATGCAATAGAACTTATTGCTAAAGAAAACGATATAGAGTCGCCAGTCGAAGTTGAAAAAACCAATGTAACGACCAAATATGTATATAAAAATGACACACACATTAATCAGTTAGTGGCTATTGAAGGCGGAGGGCATAGTTGGGGCTTTACTGGCTTTAATACCACTGAGGAAGTGATCAGTTTTTTTGATTCAGTCAGCTTAAATAAGCTAGATATTCACTCAAGTTTATACCGTGTTGGCTCGCAGCCAAGTAAAGATGTGCATGTACGCAGTATGGGCCTAGAGCATAGCGGCCCTGCCATTATTTTACTCTCAGGGTTTAATAAAAACTTTCATAGTGACAGTGCGTGGTTTTCATTGTTGCAGCCGTTAATTGCAAAAACGCATCGCGTACACGTTATTGAGCGCTTTGGTAATGGGTTTAGCAGTAATGTAGATCAACCATCATATGCATCGTTTGTGTCTGCATTAGATAAAACCCTTAATATCCTCAACGAAGATGAGCTAATAGTGGTGAGCTTTGCAAGCGCAAATATTTTGGCTCATTTGTGGCAAGTGTCTCCAGATTCACACGCGTCAGCCAATCTTAAAGGCATGCTCTGGATTGACCCTGATATTTTATTACCTCATTCAATCAGTCTATATCAAGACTGGCCAGTATCGTGGTACAGAGAAGTTGGGGGCGATCTTATTGAACATATACAGCAGGGTAATTGGACCGAAAGAACATTGGGTAAGTTAGCCGCTGAACGCGAAGAAATGAATGCACTTATTCCTATCAATTATCAAAATGATATGAATTGGCCGTATTTTGATCTCATTAGTCAAGGCAGAGCACAAATTGATAAACAAGTAACCCGGGCAAAAGAAATCATGAATTACCATGATGACTTAGCCAGCGTGCTCAACAGTGATATAGCCACCTCAGTGCCTATTACAGTCATAGATACTGACTTTGAGTCGCATGATATTGCAAACGCAGAGCCCGAGTATGTTGATGGCCTCATTAAATGGCAGCAAGAAGGAACACAATGGAGTCACTTGATCAGTGAGCAATCAGGCGGTCAATATGTGCCATTGAACAACAGCGATCATATGGCTGTATTTCAGCACCCGGATGAAATTATAAAAGCGATAATTAATCTACATAATCAATAATGTAGCAAAAATTAGCTTTTAATTACCCTAGCCAGATGGCTAGGGTTTATGCTTGCTAATGGGTTTAAAAGTTATCACATACTTTTTTACTGCAAAAAAGCAGAGAATATAATTGAGGTAAAAATAGGGTTGTAAGATTGTTTTTTTTTCTAAATTAATGTGGTTGACTTGTTACTAAAATGTGGTTTTATTGTGTTTTCCATACAAAGGGATAATTGTAGATGTTAAATAAAAGTAATAACATCCGCCTGTCATTTTTCCCGAATTCATTATGCAAGTGCACCACTGACCATAACCCACCAATAAATATGACATTCTGAAATATTTGCTAATGTAGTAAGTGCGACCAAACTCATTATCGAGGGAATTCAGAATGTCTTACGAACTCATTCGAGGTATTATTCACAGTCGAACGCTGTTCATCACTATCACAACACGGTGATCTATGTGAATTTAAGTTCATTTGTAGTATCTCCTCTGGTTAAGATGTTCAGGCCTTCACCGTGTCCCCTCTATTACGATGGGCGTTTGGCTACTCGGCAACTGCTCCTGCGTTGCTCTACCTTCTGCATCCATGCAGTCGTATGCCATCTGCTGACTTCTGATAGATCACTCTAGCGATTACTCGATAAAGCGCGTCTAAACTAACGCTTGTTTACTGCTATTTCGCTCGCTGTAGGTCGCAGCAACCAAAGCGCCAAGGGTTGAACAACCAGTCCCTAACTGGTAATTTCCAAGCGTTAGCGCGGATGCGTGTTTATCAGATCTCCCCCCCCTTTTTACCAATAAAGAGCAGGTGCATCGGCTTTCTCTGCACAACTGGATCATTTACGGTGGCCGTTAGATCACATGACTTCGCTATCTTGTGCTAGCTCGTCTTCAGCCTACGCCTCATATGATGTTTTTGTTCATCAGCTCACACTTATTTTTATAAAGAATGCTAGCGGCTTCCTCCAGACTATCTCTCACGATTTAGCCCTTGCCATTTGCGAGTGTCTATCGTTTAATAACAGTATGTTATTTAAACGGTGATCTTCCTACAGAGGACTTTCACCTCATAAGTCAATGCCCATGCCGGGCGTACAAGGTATTTAAACGGAACAAAAACAGTGGGTTACGTTTCGCTTCGCTACACATTTTAACCCACTATTTTTGTCCGCTTAATGCGGCGTTGTGGCTGTAGAATTACTCTTTTTTAAGAAAAACAGCCTGTTTTATGGGTTCCAAATGCATTACCTAATGCTTTAAAAACGCTTAGAGTTAATCACAGGAGCTCGTTTTTTAATTGAATTTGGCTGTTAGAGTTATTCTACAGCCTCGTTATATGCCTTTTGGAGTTTAGTGAATGAAGTCAGTCTGGGTTTTCAACAAAAATAATGCCGATTTTTCTGGTGGTGTTTTTAGTGAGCTCGATTTAGCTGAAAATTGGATTAAAGAAAACTCATTAACTGGGATTCTCACTAAATATCCACTTGATCAAGGTGTTTTTGATTGGGCAGTTGAGAACGATATGCACAGTATAAAACCTGAAAAATTGGCTTTAAAAAGTAAACAGCCTAACTTTATTGGCGGTTTTACAACTGCGCGTCAGGAACACTATCATTACGAAAATGGTATTTGTGTATAAGGCATATAACAAGCTGTTCAAGCGGGACAAATAACAGTTGGCTGTTTCGCTCCGCTCACATTATAGCCAACTACAATTTGCCCCTTAACAGGGCGTTGTGGCTGTAGAATTACTCTTTTTTAAGAAAAACAGCCTGTTTTATGGGTTCCAAATGCATTATCTAATGCTTTAAAAACGCTTAGAGTTAATTACAGGAGCTCGTTTTTTAATTGAATTTGGCTGTTAGAGTTATTCTACAGCCTCGTTGTGGCTGTAGAATTACTCTTTTTTAAGAAAAACAGCCTGTTTTATGGGTTCCAAATGCATTACCTAATGCTTTAAAAGCGCTTAGAGTTAATTACAGGAGCTCGTTTTTTAATTGAATTTGGCTGTTAGAGTTATTCTACAGCCTCGTTGTGGCTGTAGAATTACTCTTTTTAGGAACTGATTCTACACATTTGACTTGATTGCTTTTTAACCTTGAATCCACTGGGTTACTGTGATCTAATAGATATTATTCACCCACGGTAAACCGTTAT
>NZ_JBISHB010000024.1:0-231049 GCF_045064175.1 Pseudoalteromonas sp. Ld20 | reverse complement strand
ATACGCCGTAAGTTCATCGAGGCCAAAGGCAATAATAAAAAAACCGTTAAAGCGGATGTAGCACTTAACCTTATTCGCAAACTCTATGGTATTGAGCAAGCCATCAAAGGTAAATCGGTCAGTGAAAAATTCACCGTTAGGCAGCAAAAAGCCAAACCAATCGTTGATGAATTGTATCAATGGTTACTCAAACACAAAGATAAAATCCCTCTCCAAATGGCGCTAGGGAAAGCAATTACCTATGCGATAAATCAGTTTGAGAAATTCAGGCGTTACCTCGATGATGGCAGGCTCAGTATTGATAATAACCGAGCAGAGCGAGCCATAAAACCGTTCGTAATAGGGCGTAAAAACTGGTTGTTCTCAAATACCTGCAATGGCGCGCATGCCAGCGCCATACTCTATAGCCTTGTTGAAACCGCAAAGGCAAATGATCTTGTAGTGCATGACTACATATCAACGTGCTTGCAACATATTGCAGAGCAGCCAAGTAACCTTGAACCACTGCTACCTTGGAATATTAAGCAAGGCTAGGTGTCGTTAGCCATACGCTTACCTCGTTTTACTGGTCAGTCCTATGATCACCGAAGAGGGTGGCTTGAAGAACGGCTGCTCATCTTAGCGAAATTATGTATGTTCTTATGCAGTGATGAGCAACCAGCGAAGAGTTAGGAACATTTAACAACAGCACAGTTGACCTAAAGCACACTAATTTAGTCTTGTATGTTTATGATAAAAAGCCAATAGACTTAATGTTAAAGCCATTATTCCAAGCTGGCATAAGCTGCGTAAAGGTACGTTACTGACGAAAAGTATGTGCAGAGCGAAAAATTGCGTAAAGCAGAGCGTACTTTTTTAATCAAATGGTTGCGCAATACCGAGAACGTTTAAGGCGTATTGGTAGCCTGAGCCGGTATGGCATACGTTGATTTAATTCTAATGATGCTCGCATTTTGAGGTCACTTGGCTATATTCGCTTTGATTACAAATTATATGTTGTAACTATGGCTTAATGATGTAAAGTTTTAGCTGTATTTGTTAAATTATGTTTGTTTGTAATAATGTGTAATATTAAGCATGCAATAGAGTTGTTAATATATCCATTGCAAATGAATAGATTGCCATTTCATTAATTTTAAAATATTTGTATTTAGCAGCAGTCTATTAATAATGATAATTTTATTAAAGATACGCTAATTGAAAAGGAATAAAAAGGACCCCCCATGCTTACTAATAAAAAAACGTTACTTGCTTTGTCTGTCGCTTCTGTTTTTGTTTTATCTGGTTGTAATGATAATGACAAAGATGTTGTTCCACCGGTTGTAGTGCCTCCTGTTGTTGTCGCGCCTGACGCGCCTACGGAGCTATCTGTTGTTGTTAATGCGAATGTTGTTGATTCAGTGACAAATGACGCAATTGCTGCCAAAGTTACTTTTTTTGAAAATGGTGTCGCTTCTGAAAATATAGTTGATGTTGATGGTAATGAACTAACATCTGTTGACTTGGCTGATGGTAGCTTAGCGTTTACAGTTAAAGATGATGCTAATATCAGTGAAGTTACAGTCAATGTTTCTGCTGATGATTACATTGGTAAAAGCTTTATTGTTGATTTAACGACTGCAGAAGGCGTGATGAGCGTAAATGCATTACTTGCCCTTGTTTCTGAGTCGGCTGATGGTATCTCTAATAAATCGGTAGTGTCTACTGTTGAAGCTGGTGGTACAACGTCAGCGGTAATTTCTGCTGCAACGGATCCTGGTAAATCAAGTGCATCAGCAAGTGTTCCTGCTGGCGTAATTTTATATGATGCGAGTGAACAACCAGTTTCAGGCGAAATCACGTTAAAAGTTAATGGCGCTGATTCATCTACTGGTGCAGCTTCATCAATCGTTCCTGCTGGTTTAAACGATGCAGATGCAACGTCAATTGTAAAATCAGTGGGTGTTGCAAATGTAACGATGGCTGATGGCACAGGCAAAAAAGTTAAAAAATTCTCAGACCCAATTACAGTATCAATGACTATTCCGGCGACGACCATGCTCAATGGTGAAGCTATTCAGCCGGGTGATATGCTAGGTCTTAAATCACACAATGAAGATACAGGTGTGTGGGCAAGTGAAACTAACAAAGTAGAAGTGGGTGCTTTAAACGCACAGACAAATACTTACACTGGTACTTTTAAAACAACGCATTTAACCTTTTTCGCCTCAACTGTAAGTGCTCCTATTTGTACTGACGGTATTGCAGTAAACTTAAGTGGTGATGCAGTGCCTGCATCAGGTTTGTATGTATCTATGAGCTCATCAGATGCAAGTGCTACAAGCTATTTAAGAGCCAATGCGGCGAGTAATGTTATTGTTTCACCATTAAATACAAAGCGCTTTGGCATTTCAGCAAATGCTAAAGCAACTGTAAAAGTATTTGATGTTAACGGAACACCTTGGTTTACTTCAGATGGCGAAGTTAATGTGTGTGGTGCCGCTGCAGTGGTACTGGCAAACCCAGCTACGTTAGTAAATGAAGACTTTGCAGTGACGGCTGCGTGCGCGAATGACACAACTAAAACGGTTGATATGAGTAATGCTGTTGTTAGTTATAGCTTAGCTGGTAAGGCTAAAACACTGGCTTCTGGTACTGCGGGCACATTCACACTTGCAGATTTAGTTGATGGCAGCACATACAATGTATTTGTTAATGCGCGTACTCCACTAGTTGGCGATACGACTAAAGCAACTACAACGATTACAGCCGATGGTACAGCTGAGTCTTTAGCACTTGAAGTGGTTTGTCAAACTACAACGGGTACTACTGGTTCAGGCAGCTAATACATTAATATAGCTTCTAAAAGCCGCATTAATTGCGGCTTTTTAATGTCTGTCGTATATTAAAAATACGGGGCTAGTTAAAACGTACTTGTTTTATTTCTGATCTGTAATTTAGCTTAGTTATTATGCTTGTGTATTTTTTTGTTCTATTTCAATTATTTGTTTGTCTATTTGATCTGCTTCAAAAGTGAGTTGAGAATATGTGCGTATATCACCTTTGCGTTGAGCTTCCATCGCTTCTTTTAACTTAATCGAAAGAAGTTTATTTAATTTTTTGGTTGGATCTTTCTTAAATAGTGAAAACATAAATTGCTCTGTTAGTCTTTTATGTACATATATACGCTTTAACATGCATATTGGTTTACATTATGCTCAAATAACAGAGTGCTTAAATACGTAGTATGTATTTTAGTTTATCAGCACCTGCGCGGCTAGTACTGAGCTCTGATTTTTCTTCATCATTAATAATCACCATGAGCTTGCCATTAAACCAACGTTGAATTTCTTTAATATGATCGATATTAACGAGGTAACTGCGATGAATACGAATAAAGCTTTGTGATGATAGAGCTTGTTCTAACTGATCTAAGGTATCAGTTAAGTGATAAAATACCTCCCCATTCCAAGCTAAACTGTTTCCTTGTTCTGATTTTATAAATTTAATGTCTGCTGGTGATAAAAGAAATATTCTTTCGCCATTTTTACTGATCAATTTGTTGAGCTTATTTTCATTATGTGAAAATTGAGGCTGTACAGTTTGTTTATTTACATGCGCTACGGCGTGTTGTTGGTTCAGCTGGGCTTGTACTTTGGCGAGTGCTTTTTTCAATCGGGCAATAGGGAATGGCTTTAACAAATAATCTATTGAGGCATGTTCAAAAGCTGCAATTGCAAATTGATCGTACGCAGTCGTATAAA
Organism: Pseudoalteromonas sp. Ld20; assembly: GCF_045064175.1. Taxonomy (NCBI): domain Bacteria; kingdom Pseudomonadati; phylum Pseudomonadota; class Gammaproteobacteria; order Alteromonadales; family Pseudoalteromonadaceae; genus Pseudoalteromonas; species Pseudoalteromonas sp. Ld20. Next base: position 227,306 of record NZ_JBISHB010000024.1, on the reverse strand, counting down.
TAATCATGGGTTGGTAGTTAAGTAAATCAACTAACTCTAAGCCATTGATTTCAGGCATTTGAATATCCAGTAATACAACGTCTGGGGTGAGTGAGTTGATCAGCGAAATAGCTTCTTTACCATTTGTAGCAACTCCAATCACGTCTATATTGTCCATTAAACTTAATTGATGGCTTAGCTTTTCACGTGCAGGGAGTTCATCATCTGCAAACACTAAGCGAATTTTTTCACTGTTTGCAGCGGGTGTGTGTTCGCTCATAATGTTATATCCAATGTGATTACTGCACCATTATTATTACTTAGCATGACTTTACTATTACTTAATTGTTGAATACGTTGCTGCATGTTTTTCATTCCAACACCTTTGCCATAACCTTGTTGTAATACGTGCCGGTTAAAGCCTTTGCCATTATCGCTAATAATAATTTTTATGCCGTTATCAGTTGTAGATATAGCAATGTTTAGGATTAGTTTGGTTTGTTGGGCATTATGCTTAACGGCATTTTCAATAATGGGCTGAATAAGGAGTGGGGGTATTTTTATATTTTTAAGCGGCGTGGGGATGTTGTAGTTTATCTGGAGTTTTTCACCAAACCGTGCTTTTTCAATATTTAAATATTTCTCAATAATAGCAAGTTCTTGTTGCAGTGGGATAAGTTGTTGCTCTGCGGTATCTAATGAGTAGCGCAAAATATCAGCTAGCTCGTGCAGTACTTCATCGGCTAAATCTGGGTTGGTATGAATATAAGCCGAAATAGTATTGAGACTGTTAAACATAAAGTGTGGATTTAGCTGATAGCGTAAGGTGGCTAATTGAGCTTGTTTGCGAGCGTGCTTTTCAGTTACCACCTTTTTTTTACTCTCTATATAAATCGTTGCTAGGTAAATACCTGATCCCCAAAACAAGCCATTAAATATTACAAAAATTCCTAATGGTTGGTATTGGTCAAACAGGGTGGTTAACGTCAAGTCTGTGATGGTGTTACCTAGCGCCATAAATGAGGTTACAATTAACCATTCAAGTGCAAGCTTATTTATGTTTTTTGATCTTAAATAAAAAATTAAAATAGCCGCTGCCCAAACAGGTAACCAATAAAAGGTTACAAACCATACGAGTGCTGCAAGAGCAGTGCCGCCTGAAATAGGTGAAGAAGTTGCAATAGCAATACCTAATGCATAGGCGATATCAATGGCAAGTAATATAAAAAAGCTATATTTAAAAAAAGGCTGTTTAAACATTTTGGTCATTTTGTTTTTAAAGTTATATGGCAGTTTATACAAAACCAAAACAAAGGCTAATTTTGGTTTTAATAGTGTAAACTAGAGTTTAGGTTAAATGACTTTTAAAAGTACACGAGTTCTTTTATTTCAAGTGTGTTTTTTAAGATGTCGTCACTGGCACCGGGCATTTTTCGCCACATTAAGTTAAAACCAGAGAGTTTAGTTGCTGACCATTTCACTTGATTACCAAAGCCAAATTGCTTGAAGTCACTAAATGGGATCTCAAGGGTCTTCCAGTCATTGCTAGGCATTAAAAGTGCAGAAAAGTTATCCCAGTCTTTTACTTCACTATGATAAATAGACAGTGAAAATGGGATGCTCGACCCTTTATAAGTCAAGCGGATACCTTTGAATGTAGATGCATCAACTAGTTGCGGGTATTTTATTTCAGCGCCCGCCCATGCACCAAAGTTAGTTGCCTTAGCAACTGCTGTGTTAATTGTTAAGCTTTGTTTTTCTGACTTTAGTTCAACGGATGATTGTCCGCCCATTACTTTGTCGCTTAATGCTTGCCATGGTGACTCTCCAATAAAGTCGTCTATCATTATGTGTGCTTTACGGCTTGTAATTGTTGGGTTACAGGCTGGGCCTTGTGGCTCTATGGTTTTATTTTCAGCTATTAATTTTGAACGATCGATTCTTTGTCCTGATTTAAATACCTCTGCAATGTTATGAAGCGATTTAAGATCAACGAGTGGATTTTGTGCGAGCAATATAAAACTAGCCTCATATCCTGGTGCTAATTTACCAATATGGGCGCCTTGGTTTATTGCTTGAGCACCATTGATCGTCGCCGCATTAATTATTTGGTCATTTGATAGCCCTGCTTTTTTGAGCGCATCTAGCTCATTGTGAAGCCCTGTGCCGTGTAATGTGTACGGATTACCCGCATCTGATCCTGTGCCAATAACAACGCCTGCTTGATGGAGCTTTTTAATATTGGCGTAGGCCGTATTTCGAGCTTGCCATGCATTGTCTGTCCACTTAGACGGGGCTGGTACTTTTTCAAATAAACATTTTTGTAATTTAGCGGGCACTGTTCTTAGTAATTGGCTTTGTGAACTTACTCCATGGTTATGTTTTTCGTCACTGTGATTATGATACACAGCCAGTGTTGGTATATAAGTTACTCTGTGGTGCTTCATTAAGGTAATAAATTCTTCATCAATGGCTTCATTATTAATCCCATGAGCAAGTGCCGTAGCGCCTGCTTTGATAGCGCGTTTACCATCAAGTAACGTTGATACATGCACAAAATAAGGTAAATTAGCGGCTTTTGAACGTTTGCCAAGTTCAGTGAGTTGACTGTCAGTTAACGATTTTCCCATACCACCGAATGTTTCAATAACGGCTTTAGTAATATGTGGGTTAGTGGCTATATGCTTGTTCCATAATGTATCAATATCTTCATCTTTTGTAATTTCGTACACACTGCCACCAAATTGGGTGCCATGCCCGCCAGGATTGGTGAATAACGTACCAGCATAAAATAAGTTAGGCGTTACGTGTGTCGCTTTTAATTGTGCAGCTTCATCAAGGGTTTGCTTAAATGAAAACAAATCGACTATGTTTGTGACGCCTAAATAAAGATTTGAATTAAAATGCGACTTAACAGGCAAGTATTGAAACTCAGAGAAGTTGCTGCCTGACGAGCCCAAATGAACATGTAAATCAATTAGTCCTGGCAGTGCAAATTGGTTGTTAGCGTTTATAGTGGCACCTGCTTTTTGCTTAGTATCAGTTGCTTTAGTGATAGTAACTATTTTTCCGTTTTCTATATAAAGTGTGCTTGGGGGGGAAAAATTAGCAGTACTATTTTGATATAGACGAACATTATCTACACGTAAATCAATTGCGTGTGCATTAAACTGGCTCAATAAACTCAAGGTGATGGCTGTTTTAGTGATTACTTTCATTATTATATTCCTTATCAAACTGTGTACGGTGTAACGTGCTGTTGATAGGGAATGTAGGTGATTTTATTCGTGTGTTCAGCACTATTCGCGTGAACCGACATGATTTAAGGTTGAATCGACATAAACGAATAAATAACCCAAGGACTGGATAAAGAAACTATCAGTCGTTACTTTTTGAATGGCATGACTATTAATGAGACTAAACGTGAGTGTGAGTTTGAAGTACTAAATTCTTTTAAGCCAATGTTAAGAGTATCATCACTTAGTTTTGCATAGGGCGTATAACTGCCAAATAGGCGATCCCACCACGTTACACTAAAACCAAAGTTACTGTTGGTTTCAGTCACAGTTTGGCTGTGGTGAATACGATGTAATTGCTGGGTAATAAGTACATACCGCAGTACACGTTCCACTTTATTTGGCAGGCTAATATTCGCGTGGTTAAATAATGCTAAGCCATTGAGGGCAATTTCAAATATTAATACCGCTAATGCTGGCACGCCTAATAGGACTACAATAATCAGTTTGATTATAATACTTAAAATAATCTCAAGCGGGTGAAAGCGCAGGCCTGTACTAGTATCAACATGAGGGTCTGCGTGGTGAACGCGGTGCAAGCGCCACAGTAGCGGCACTTTATGAAATAACCGATGTTGCCAATAAATAACGATATCGAGGAGCAGTAAACTCAAAACTACCGCCAGCCACAAAGGCAACATAAATTGATTAAATACACCAATTGTGTGTTGTTGGCAATAAAGCGCGACGCTGGTTAAACCTATAGGAATGGTTAGTCGAGCTAGTACTGAAGCCAGTACGACTAGCGAAAAATTTGCAAACCAACGTTTACGTGCCGCCACAGGTGATGTGCGCGCAGGGCTAATTGCTTCTACTATCATCATAACTGTCAAAATAGTAAGGAAAGCGCCTAATCGCCACAGTGCTTCATTCGTCATTATTTATTTGCCTTAAAGTATGATAACCACCATGAATACGCGTAAAAATAGTGATACTGCCAAGTACTGCAAAACTATATGCAAGCAAGCTAAAGTGCTGCGGAAAAATACAAAACGCGACGAAAAATGCGATGGTTTCAGTGCCTTCAGTTAAGCCGTTTAAATAGTAAAAGCTTTTATATTTAAACTGAGGTTTAGCTAAGCTAAATTTTTCAGCGGCAATGGCAAAGGCTAAAAAGCTTGATCCTGTGCCAATAAAAACCAGCAATAATGCGGCTGCGGCAACAGCATTTTGTGCGGGATCGGCTAAAGCAAAACCTAGTACAATCGCGCCGTAGAATAAAAAGTCGAGGCAAATATCTAAAAACCCACCCGCTGATGAACTTTGCTGTTGATGACGCGCAAGTGCACCATCTAAACCATCAAACACGCGATTTAAAATGATCACCACTAAAGCGCCATAATAAAATTCAAACGCGAGTAATGGTAAGGCAAGCATACCAATAATAAAGCCAATAACAGTGAGCTTATCGGCATTGAGGCCACACTTATCCAGTATTATAACCACAGGTTTTAAAAGTGGTTTTATAGCAGGTGTAATAAATTTATCTAACATGTTGTTTCCTGAATATGTGCGCTGAGAGTAATTACTTTCCCCCCAGCAGCATGTGCATCGCTGTCATCATGGGTGACCATTACTGCGGGAAGTTGGCGTTGACGAATTTGCTCAAATACCAGCTCGCGGGTATCTTTTCGCAGTGTTGCATCAAGTTTACTAAACGGTTCATCAAGTAAAATTGCTTTTGGCTCGCTCAGTAATACACGTAAAAGCGCAACCCTTGCTTGTTGCCCGCCTGATAAACTATGTGGGTGGCGTGCTGCCATGCCCTCTAATCCTAGTTGTGTTAGCGAGTCGTTGATTTTTTCTATACGCTGCTTTTTATTCCCTTTAGGCATCGCAAAGGCAATGTTATCAGCTACATTTAAGTGCGGAAATAATAAAGGATCTTGATACAGTAACCCCACATGACGTTGATGGCTGGCTAACTGAGTAATGTTTTGTTCGTTTAAAAGCAAGGTCCCCTGTGCGCTAAAACCATGTGGCAGCATGCCAGTTAACCAATTTAGTAACGTTGATTTACCACTGCCTGATGGACCCATAATACTGAGAACTTCACCGCCTTTAATGCGTTCATTTAAGGAGATAAGTTGCGTTTTTTCTCGCCAAATAGTGAGGTTTTTTATATTAAGTGACGAATGCATATTAGGCCTTAGATTGTTGTTTTAAGGTTGGGTGTTGAAGTTTATGCGGGGATGCAGTTTGTTTTGCAAAAACGAGCTTAGGGATAAACCAAGCTAGAAAAAACGCAATAGCAGGTAACAACATTTGCATTAATGCATAAACGGCACTCACTCGACGACTTGCACCACCTGCAAGGGCGACGGCTTCGGTGGTAATGGTGTTAATACGCCCGCCGCCGCTGAGTAACGTGGGTAAATATTGACTAAAACTAACCGCTAAGCCAAGTGCGAATGCAATCAGGATAGGCGCTAATAATTGTGGTAGTTTTACCCGTAAAAACACCTTGCTGGGTGTGGCTCCTAGGCTTGCCGCAAGGTGAGAAAAACGAGGGTCTAAACGTCGGTAACTACTTGCTAATAATAAAAACACATAGGGCAGTACAAATAATAAATGCCCAAATATCACATTAAAATACGCATGATGGCTACCAACTTGCTCCTGCAACCAGACTAAGCCGAATAAAAACGCAATGCTTGGGATCAGCATAGGTAAATAAATTAGCAAACTGGCAAAATTGGATAAATTACGCGTACGCAATTGTTCTGCCTCTAAGGTAAATAAGGTCAAAATAACAGCCACTAAGGTAGCAACAAACCCGATAACAACCGTGTTAAGTAAAGGTGTTTGCATTTGTTGTAAAGCATGCTGCCAATGCAGTAACACAAATTGTGATGGCAACGCATCAGGAAAACGCCAATACCCCGCAAATGACCATAGAATGAGCCCCGCTAATGAGAGCATAATTATACTGAGCAAAATAAACGTTAATACCTGAGTAAAACGCTGAATAAGTTGCCCAGCATATTCGCGTCTGCCGTTGATTAAGCTGCCATGGCTAAACTTTTTTGTGAGCTTTTCAAGTAGCCACCAGCTGAGTAACAAGCCCATGGTCAACAGTAATTGCATGATTGCTCCCGCAGAGGCTTGAATGCGCAAGGTTAAATCAACATCGTTAAACCAGTGCATAATAGCAACCGCGAGTGTAGGAGGCGCATTTGGACCAAGGATCAGCGGTATTTCAACACTGGCACTGGCATAAGCAAGTACGGCTAAAATTGGTAAGCGTAAAAATGGGTATAGGTTAGGTAATACTACTTTAAAGAAAGCGGTCATTGGGCAATAACCTAAACTCAAAGCGACTTTATGTTGGGCTCGTAGTTTTGCACCTAAATCGGCTTGGGCAAGGGCACCTAGCGCCATCAGTAATAAAAAAGGTAGCTCTTTTAACGTTAAGCCTAGCACCATACTTATCCCCCATGAATCGTGTGGAAACATCCAGTCAGGTGGGCTGTCCCATTGACTAAGCCAAGGAGAAAATAAGCGCGAAATCATGCCTGATGGGGTGATCAAAAAGCTAATTGCAATTGCCGCGGCGGCATGGGGGATCACTAAAATAGGCCCCAATAAACGCTGTATACGATAAAGCCAAGGGCTATTAAAATAACAGGCTAAAATTAATACGGTAATAATAAATGCCAATAACGTGCTAACAAGACTGCTAATCGCACTCAGTAGCAGCATGTTTGCAAAACCAGCGGTATTAAATAGCGAATAAAAACCGCGAAGGGTAAACGTGGTTTTATCAAGTGCAGGGATATAGCCAAACGCGGGTAATAATACACCAATTAGTCCACCTACAACTGGGATCACTAATAGCGCCATTAATAGCGTTGGGGTTAATTTTATGCTCCGAGTAAATATATCACGCGCGTGTATCATTATTGCGCTCCATATCGTTCAAGCCATTGTTGCTCAATTACTTTTACCCAACTTGGGTGAGGCTCTGCAAGGGCTGGGCTATTATGGTTTGGCGCTAAACTGCTTGGGTGCGGGTTTGATAATTGGAATTGAGTTACTTGATCTGCAGCTAAAATAGATAAATCCAATACGGTATTATCACCCCAAGTAGTTGGGCGTTGCTTTTTAGCTTGTGCATTTACGCTGAGCATGAAATTAGCGACCAACTTAGCACTGTCTGTATGCGCTGCATTGTAAGGTATAGCAACAAAGTGAATATTACTGAGGCTACCATCACTCATAGCATAACTGCGAATGCTGGTGGGGAGATCAAAGCGGGTGACAGCAGCAGGGACTTCGGGCGCTGAGAATGTCATGGCAAGGCTCAATTCAGTATCACCCATTAAACGTCTAAGTGCGGTGCTGCTAGAGACAAAATGCTGGCCTGCACGCCATAAATTAGGGTGTAGTGTATCTAAAAACTGCCATAATTTAGGCAATAATAAAGCGCTGTTTTGCTTTGTAACAGGTTGATAAAGCTTCGCTTGTAGTGATGCTGGCGTTAAACTAATCAGTGCATACTTTAAAAAGCTTACGCCAATAAAATCAGGCGGTTTGGGATAAGTAAATCGACCTTTATGTTGTGTGCTCCAAGTAAGTAATTGCGTGAGAGTTTTAGGTGGCGAAGTTATTGCAACGCTGTCGTAGTAAAAAGTAAGTGCAGCTTGCCCCCACGGTGATTCCATGCCTTGAGTTGGCACGCCAAAGTCTAAACTCATCGCTGGGTTTTTTGCGGGATTAGTTAATGAAAAATTAGGTAATTTAGTGGCCCAATTAGGCGTTAGTAAACCGTGCTTTGCCATTGCCGCAAAATTTGCACCGTTGATCCAAATAAGATCGACTTTTCCTTCGCTGTGATTACCTGCTGATTTTTCAGCTAAAACGCGGCTTACAGCTTCACTGGTATCGGTGAGTTTGATATGGTGTAGATCAATATTATATTGCTGCTTAACTTGCTGTTCAAGCCACTGAATATAGGCATTTATTTGTGGGTCGCCACCCCAAGCATGAAAATATACACTGTGGTTTTGGCCGTTATCGAGCACAGTTTGCCAATTTTTTGCAGCGCTGTTTGATGAAAATATAAAACTAAGCATAGCAATAAATACCAAGGCGTAGTGTTTAATACGCTTTGGTTGTAATAACAGATAATTACTGGTTGTCATTCAATGCCCAGTTGTAATCTAAAAATTTCACTTTCATGGTGTTACTTTTAAGTTTTGCTTGTTGACTTGGCGTTAAGTTTAGCGCATCTGGGTATAATAAGATAAATGCTTGTAATGATTGCGTATCACGAAAGCTATTTTCAAAATCATCTTGGTACCATTTAAAAATAGAAGATAAATAAAGCGTGTTATCTTTTACATAGTTACGGGTTATATCAGCTAAAAATCGCTGAGTTTGTTGCTCAAGTTGAGTATCAAGTTTAGCGGCAGTATACGCTTCTTCGCGCAGTGCCGGGCAGCCGATGCTGGCACAATTAACCGCAAAGTGGATGCGCGGTTCGTTGTATTTACCACTGCCACGAATAAGCGTATGTTCAATATTATCAAGGCTACGGGTTTCGCCTAATAATGGCACAAACTCTTTGCTCCACGGGGAACTAAAAAAACTCCCTAAGTCTTTAATTGATTTAATGTTTGGGTATTCAGTTAGAATCAATTCGACCGTCCATGCGTTGTATGCGTTGATCAAAAAAGCCAACTGCTGCGCATTATCCCATTGTTCAAATTGCGCCTGGGTAACATCGCTAAGGGTACTCAAGTAACCTTTTAGTTGTGCATGTTGCTTTTTAAATGCGCTGTAATCTACTGCTGTACTAACGCCGTGGTTAATCGATTTTACGTGGCTGCTGAGCAGTTGCTGCCAAGGCTGATGAAGTGAATCATCAGCTTTAGCATGCGTTATAAATAGCAGACTCGTTAATACAATAAAAAATAACGATTTCAAAATACTACCCTCGACGCCATGTATGGTATTTCTCTAGCCAATTAAGTACCGTTTGCGGTGCGTGGGCGCGTTTCCACTCTCCTGCGGCGTATTTGTTGCCCTCAGCCCAAGTTGGGTAGCTGTGAATAGTGCCTAAAATTTTATTAAGGCCTAAACCATGTTTCATCGCCAGTACAAACTCAGCAATTAAATCGCCAGCGTGCTCAGAGACCACAGTAACACCGAGAATTTTGTCTTTACCCTTTGGTGTGATCACTTTAATAAAGCCTTGCGTGGCACTGTCGGTAATTGCGCGGTCAAGCTCTTTAAATTCAAAGCGGGTGATTTCATAATCAATACCTTGGTCAATCGCATCTTGCTCGTTTATACCCACGCGGGCGACTTCAGGGTCAATAAAGGTAGTCCATGGGATCACGCGGTAGTCCACTTTAAACTTCTTCAAATTCCCAAATAAGCCGTTGACTGCGGCGTACCACCCTTGATGGGCGGCTACATGGGTAAATTGATACGGGCCGACAATATCGCCAGCCGCAAAAATATTAGGGTAAAGGGTTTCTAAGTACTCATTGGTCACGATAGTGCGGTTGGTTTCAATGCCTAATTCTTCAAGACCATAACCGCTTAAACGGGCGCTGCGTCCAACGGCACACAGTAGCTCATCGTATTCAATTTCGAGCTCTTGCTCAGCATGCTTAACAATAATGAATTTCTGCTCGCCGCGTTTTTCACAACGTAATGCATGGTGATTAGTTAATACATTCACACCACTTGCTTTAAGGGCGTGTGTTGCAAACTCTGATACTTCGGTATCTTCTTTTATCATCACGCGATCAGCCATTTCGATTTGTGTTACTGATGAGCCTAATCGTGCAAAGCTTTGCGCAAGCTCGGAGCCAATAGGCCCGCCGCCTAACACCACGAGTTTTTTAGGTGCTTCATCAAGCTCGGCAAATTTGCTCCATAACGTATCGCTTGTGATATAACCTGCATCTTCAATGCCTGGCAGTGGCGGCACAAATGGGCGTGCGCCTGTGGCGATTACAATGGTGCGAGCAGTAAGAGTTTGTGTGCCACCATTGTTGAGTTTAATCTCAACGGTCCAAGGGTCAGTAATTTTTGCGTAGCCTTTAAGTACTTCTACTCCTAAATTTGTGTAACGTTCAACACTGTCGTGTGGGGCAATATCAGCAATCACTTGATGCACACGTGCCATTACTTTTTTAAACGAAAATTGCGGTGTGCTATTTTCTAGGCCGTACTTATCGGCGTGCTTAATTTGCTCCGCGATTTTGGCGCTTTTGATAATTGCTTTACTGGGTACACAGCCGTAATTTAAGCAATCACCGCCCATTTCGCCCGCTTCAATTAAGGTCACTTTCGCTTTAACAGCAGCGGCAATGTAACTTGTCACTAAGCCACCAGCACCACCACCAATAACTATCATGTTACGGTCAAATTGTTTAGGTTTAGTATAGTTTTTATAAACACGGCGCTTTTTAATCGTGTTGAGGATTGCTTTCGCTATTAATGGGAATATGCCAAGCAACACAAATGATAAGATCAAGTTAAGCGATAAAATGCCCGATAAGCTGTCAATTTGCGCCAGTTGAGTGCCTGCATTAACAAACACAAAAGTACCGGCCAGCATACCAATTTGGCTTACCCAATAAAAAGTCCATGACTTGATTGACGTAACACCCATTAATAAGTTAATTAAAAAGAACGGAAACACAGGCACTAAACGTAAGGTAAATAAGTAAAAACTGCCTTCTTTTTCAACGCCAGCATCAATTGCGGCTAAACGCTCAGGAAAACGCTTTTTAATCGCATCACGTAATAAGTAACGCGATACTAAAAAGGCTAATGTGGCGCCAATGGTTGAGGCAAATGAGGCAACTAATAAGCCTTCAACTAAGCCAAATAAAGCACCTGCTGCAAGGGTTAAAATTGCCGCCCCTGGTAGCGATAGGGCTGTTACGACAACGTATAATAGAAAGAATCCACCAATGACTAATAAAGGGGATTGCTCTTTGTATTGGTTAAATTGATCCATTGATCCTTTTAACCCATCAAGTGTTAAAAGCTGATGTAAATCAAAGTGAAAAAACAGCCCAATGGTGAGCAAAGCAACAATAAGTAATGTAATTTTTTTAAACATAGGGTTCGCTCTTAAAAGCTGTGCTGAAATGTCAGCTTGGCATTAATTGGCAGCTCAGGAAATACTAAGGTCGAGCCAAAGTAACCGCCCTCAAACACTGGGCGCCAGTTATCTTGATTTGTAACGTTGTTAATATCTAATCGCAGCTTTGTTTGATCAGTAAAGTCATAACTTGTATTGATATTTAATGTGTATTGATCACGAATATTAACGGTTGCTAAGAAATCAAGCGGGTAGCTTTTTGTATAAATACCACCAAAGCCAATTTGCCAATTGCTTAAGATAGACCAGCCTCCATTAATACTCACGGATTGCTCTGGAATGCCTTGTACTCGCTGCGTTGAAGGCGCAAATGCAGTAAAACTGGGTGCGCCAACACTTGTACCATTGATGATGTCTGGGCGTGAATTATCAAAGGCGTCGGCCACTTGACTTGAGTCTTGGCTACTCGCTGAATTATCATAGCGAGCATCAATATAGCTATAGCCTGCACTTAACCAATAAGGGGATGCATCATAAAATAACTGGGTTTCAAAACCTTGAGTGCGAATGCCAGTATTACTACCATCACGGTTTCGTAAACTACGACGCTGATTAAATACCGCACCGTCAATATACCATGGGCTATCCTCTGGCGCGTATTTTACACCCACTTCAAGCAATGTGTTGTCGGTTGCAAAGTTTTGCTCGCTAATTTTGTTATCACTGCCAAGCGTGTGACCACCTGCCATACTGTTTGACGTAGCTTGATTATAACTGCCGGCAATATAGCCTGTAGTGCTTGGGATAAATTTATAATTGATACTTGCCTGACCTGAATGCAGCGTTTCATAGATACTGTCTTGCGCGGCACTGTGTCCTTGTGGCGGGAGCGCATCTTTGGCTACTACATCATAATAATCTAGTCTATAGCCAATACTGGTGCGCAGTTTATTTGTCCATTGACTGTCGTGTTGAAATGCAACACCTGTTTGCCAGCTGGTTGAGTCAGTGGTGTCAGATAGTGAAAAATCACCATTGCCATCATTGTTTATATCGTATTGCGCACCAGGAGAGACAAAAACACCGGGGCGCAGTTCAACTAAACGTGCTTGCTGCTGTGCGGTTAAAGGAATGCGGCGATTTTCAAGTGGCCCAGTTAAATCAATCGGTAAATCGGCCTCAGTCGTAAATTGGCTATAGCCTTTTACTTTGTTATAACGTACATCAAATGCAAATACCGTTGTTTGTGAATCATTCCATTGATAACTCAGTTCGGTACGATTTTGTGCTGTGTCTGCGCCATCAATAATTTCAACAAAGCTGTTTTTAGCGAGTGACTCGCGCTGTAAATGCTGAAAGTAAGTAATGTTTTTAAGCGTTGCTTGGTTGTTTAATTCACGTTTATAAATACTGTGAAATAAATACGTTGTGGCATTATTGATATTATCTGGATCGGTTAAAACTTGGTTTCTCGGGATCACAACTTGCCCCGTTGGTGACACAATAGCACCTGCACCAGGCACGTTACTGCCATTTGGCTGTACGCCTTGACCAGTAATATAAAGGCCATCATCAATTAATGCTTGAGTTGGCCTATTTATACCAGCGTTGTCGGTATAATCTACACTGTAAAGCTCAAAGTTGAGATCCCAGCTGCTTTTGTCATCTGGTAAAAAGCGCAGTGCAGCAAACAAACTATCACTTTCATATCCTGCGTAGTCGTAAAAGCTACCGTTATCGATATGTTCAGCACTGACTCTAAAGCCGCTCTGACCTTCAACAATAGGCGCACTGTAATCAACTAGCGCCCGATATTGATCCCAACGTCCTGCTGACAGCTGAACTTTACCTTGCTGCTGATCAGTGCTGGCTGTTTTTGAGCGTAAATTTACAAATCCCCCGTTACGCTGACTACTACCAAAAAGTACCGGTGGCGCACCTTTTACTACATCTATTTGTTCAATGGCATTAAATGAAACTGGGATCCCAAACCCATTATTCCCCGCTTGGCGGCGAACACCATCTTGAAATAATTCACCTAGTTGAGCGCGTAAAGTTGGCAAGCTTGGCGCGCCAAAGCCACTTGCAGAATAACTGTTTGGAGCCACTGCGAGCATGTCTTGTAGGGTCGTAATGTTAAGTTGTTCGATCATCGCACTCGAAATTGGTGTTACTGCACGTGCAATATCTGACAGCGCTAAATTATCACCAAACGGTCCATCAACGGTGCTATCTTTTGGTGAAAGACTACGAAGTTTCACCGCTTCACCAGATACTTGAATAACCTCAATAGGGTCATTAGTTTTTGCCAATGTTGAAAAGCTAAGGGAAATGCTAAGTGCTAAAAATGCGTATTTCAAAACTCTCTCGCTGTGGTTAAATATGTTATATACGATGGATTAGACCGTAAGGTTTTAAAAATACTTTCATTGATACTGATTAATTTAATTAGATACAGGATATTAGGGCGTGTTGACCTTTGTTGATTGAAATTTGTTTAATCTAGGGGCGGTTTAATCACGGCGCGAGGTTTGTACCCTAGCGGGCTCGATAACGGCTCCTGCGTTATTCTACTGGTTCACATCCATGTGAGAATAAGTAAAAACCGAGCAAAGCTTGTGCATCCTGCTCACGCCCCTTATCCACATCCGTGTCTGTCTCTTGATCACAAGTTAGTATCCTGCTGCAGCGTTTTTAATAGCTCAGTAGCTTCAACCATATCCATTAGCCTATTCCAGCCTAGCCTGTAAGGCTCATAAAAAAGTAAAAGTTATGCAATAAAACTTTAAAAAGACGGTCTTGTTAGATTCATTACTGAAATGACAACACTTAATTTAAGGAATTTAAATGTCTCACTCTTTCTCATCGGATTTAAAAAATCGCTTGCAATGGTCTCTTTTTTCATTACGTTTAGGCGTTTTTATTGTAATGCTTATGTGGACCTTGGATAAATTTGTAAACCCAGGGCACAGTGCACGTATATTTGAGCACTTTTATGGGATTAGCGGGTCAACTGATGTTGTCGCTTATATATTAGGGGCATTGCAATTGATTTTGGTTTTAGCTTTTATGGCCGGAATTAAAAAGCGTATTACTTATGGACTGATATTTTTAATGCATGGCGCATCAACACTTTCATCATACGGCCAATATATTGATGGTTTTAATAACTTACTATTCTTTGCTGCTTGGCCAATGTGGGCGGCATGTTTTGCGCTATATTTACTGCGTGATGAAGATGTAAAGTTTACAGTTAAATCATAATTTAACTGTAAACACAAAAGCCCAGCATTGCTGGGCTTTTTAACTTATAGCAATGCTGAATTAAAAGCTATAACTCATCGATACCCAAAAACTACGGGCTTTTTGAGTCGTATTATAATCAGACGTGCATTCATACTCGTCTTCTGTTGCTGCTAATAAGCAAGAGCGGCTAGATAAATCATCATCCAGTAAATTATTAATGCGTGCATTTATCGCTAGACTATCGTTTACTTTATAGGTAGCTGCTAAGTGATATAAATCATAGGCTTTGTAGTACAGCTTTTGTGTTTCAGGTCCTTGTGGGCCAGATACATTAGCGGTGCCTCGATAACGATTACTGCGAATTTCTGAGATAAGCGACACACTCAGATCATCAAGTGGTTGCCATGCTAGTGTTAAGTTATACATATTTTTAGGCGTGTTAACTAAAGGAAGGCCTGTATCACGGCCACTTTTAACTTCACTGTCCGTGTATGTATAGTTACCACGCAGTGATAGGCTGTCAATGATCTTCCAATTTGCGGCTATCTCGATACCGCGTGTGGCAGATTCATCAACGTTAGCTGCTTGACTAAACGTGGTGCTACCAATACCCGCCCAGCCTTTGCCAATTTCTACACAAGGTTCGTCGGCAATGGCTATTTCACAGTTTGGTAATCTGTCTTGGCGAATTATTTTGTCATTAAAGTCATTGTAAAACACTGTGATATTACCGCTGAAACTATCCATACCATTAAAGTAAGCCGCTACTTCATAGTTAACGCTAGTTTCTGGCTGTAAATCAGGTGTGCCTACGAATGGAATAGTGCCTTGACCACCAAACCCAGTAATTCCTGGAAATAATTGGTTTGGCTCAGGGGTTTTATAGCCGGTACTGATACCGCCTTTAAATGTCCACTCATCAGCAGGTGAGTAAGCTAGATAAGCACGAGGGCTCACTTGCGAACCAAAAATGTTATGGTGATCGTAACGTGCACCTAACGTTGCGGTTAAGTTAGAGGTGATTTCCCAATTATCTTCAGCAAATACGGCCGTTTGACGATGATCTTGAGTTGTGCCTGCTTTATAAGCATCACCATACATACCAAATACGCCATCTTCCATTTCAGCATCAAAATATTGTGCGCCAATAACAAAGTAGTGATTATCAATGTTTGACTCAAACTTAGTATTAATAATGAGGTTATCAAGTTTTAGAGCACGTAATGGGCGCGGTAAAAAGGTTTCATCAAGTTGCGTGTAAATTTCATCTGTTAGCGTTGGTTTGTCAGTACCCTGATCTTGTACTGCTTTATCCCAAATAGCTTGAACGCCTAAGCGTTCTTGTACATTCAATGGTAATGAGCGGCCAAAATTTTCACTGCTGCTACGGGTAATACTGCTGGTTAAAGTGCCAGCATCGTAGCGGCCAACGTGCGCGAGAACAAACTGTTCACGTTCAACACGTTGGTAAGGTGTATAACCTACGCGAGGATGCACAATGCCTTTTCGTATACGCCATAAACTATTAGGGCTATCAAGCGTGCCAGTTTGCCCTTGAGTATTATCATAACGTTGCTTTGCAATGTCATACTCAAAAGTGATGTCATTTTGTTTATCAATTTGATAATTAACGCTAAGGCCTGCATTGAAGTTACGTGCAGCAACGACTTTTTTATCACCAAAACTGCCATCATCTACCCACATGCTACCATCTGGAAGTGGTAAATTTTCACTGTATGTAGGCTTACTTTCTTGGCGGTCATAAAAACTACCGCGAACGCCATAGGTTAGACCTTCCACACCAGTAGGGCCTGTAAGGTATAAATCGATCTTGTTATCATCACCGTACTGATCATCAGTCTGAATATTGCTACTTACAGTAACGCTACCATGCGTGCTGTCGAGGTTTTTTCGTGTGATAATATTGATCACACCACCGATTGCATCTGCACCATATAAAGTAGACATAGGGCCACGTACAACTTCGATTCGGTCAATGGCTTCAAGAGGTGGCATATACATAAATTGGCTATTACCAAAATTATTTGGGCCAATATTCCCAACGTCACTTTGGCGACGGCCATCAATTAACACTAGGGTATAGCTGGCAGGCAAACCACGCATTGTAATACTAATATTGCCGTTTTTATCTTGTCCCGCACCTACATCAATACCTTCGATATCACGAAGTGCATCCGCAAGGCTAGTAAAAGGCTTATTTTGTAAATCTTCACGTGAAACAACCGAGACACTGGCTGGTGCATCAATTAATTTTTGCTCATAACCAGAAGCAGTAACAATCATTACTTCCATGTTTTCTGCTGTTACATCGTCTGCAAGTAATGTCGTCGATGTAAGTAATGTGCTGATCAGTGAGGCCAAGTAAAGCGGGCGGGATTTCATTGTACTTCCTTTAATAATGATAACTAAATCGTTAGTGTAACTTTTGCGGGTATGATAATGATTATCAGCATCATTATCAATTGAAATGTGAAGTATTTACTTTAAAAGACCTAATTCGTCAAAATTAATGGTAGTAAAGTGATTTATGAGAAAAGATTGTATTAAAATGGAACAACTTGAGTGATGTGGGATCAACTTCAACACTAGATTACTACTCACATGTTTAAAATTTTTGGGGGCGCAATCAGTTTGCGACGCAATAATTTAAATAAAATATATTACTCTATTTGTGAAAGCAGCGTGAGAATGCCATCTTTGACAGCATTTTTTGCTTGTGATGCGACTAATATTCCAGCCTGCTCAATGATGTCAGTCGAAATTTTCTCAGCCATTACTTTAGCGTAATCAGTTTCTTGGATACGTTGCTTCGAGTTGCTTAAGAGGCCCGATTGATTTGATTCGTTACGTATTGTTGTTTGAATTGAGTTTAGCTTCGCTCCCACTTCTGAGCGAAAAGCACCTACGCGAGCAAGCGCAGTATCGATACGTGAAATAGCACTTTGTGCATTATTTTCTGTTGCAATTGAAGTCCCACCAATCGTCAGTGAGCTAGAGCTAGCATCAATATCCTCAAAGATAATATAACCGTCGTCGCCGATTGCTCTATCAGTTGATGTGACTAACATAGGACCATCACTTGATGAACTTACCTGTGATGAGAGTGTGCCTAACGTGTCCCAGGATACTGTGATATCAAAGCTACCATTCCCGACAATAGTTAATAGCAATGGCTCAGTGACATTTGCTATTGATACTTCTTCGTTATTATTACCAGGGTTACCATTACCAGAGTAAGTAAAGTTCATGCCTTTAACCGTTTGAGTATTTACTGCGGGAAAGTTAAACCCAGCGCCATCAAATAAGTTTGTATTACTGTATGCTTCATTACCTTGGTAGCCGTTAGCTGACGTAAAAAGCTGATTTTCTATGTTATTTTGGTCAGTTGATAAATCTTGCCCGACGAGATGTTCACCAGTTTGTGTAAATAAGTTTATATCATCATTTTGTCCAAAACTGTCGATTGATATTTTGACATTTGTAGAGTTTGGCGGTATCACACCTAAAGAAACGTATCCTGAAGATAACCTTTCTTCTATATTATTTGTAAATGCTTCACTAATAAGAGGTACGTTATTTAAGTTTGTTTCTATTAATGGTTTTGACATTAATGGTTTTTTGCCAAAAATTTCAGTGTTATTTGTAACTGAGTCAATATGGTTTTGTAATGCAGTGTATTCATCGTTCAGTGCCAAGCGATCTTGTTCAGCATTACTGCCATTTGCAGATTGTAATGCAAGTGTTCTCATACGTTGTAAAGCGGTAGTGAGTTCTTCCAGTCCTGCATCTGCAACTTGGCCGTAGCTAATACCATCGTGTAAGTTTCTTAATGTTTGCTGTTTAACCGCTATTTGGGTAGCTAAACGATTGCTTATTTGTAAGCCAGCAGCATCATCTTTTGCACTATTGATTCTTTTTCCTGAAGCGAGCTGCTCAAACTGAGATTCTTTTGTCGTCGAAATATTTAATGATTGCAACGTATTTAAAAAGCGAGAATTAACTGTCAGCAATTTGTCATCCTTGGCAAAAAAAGCTAATACAGCAAATTTGGTGCCAGAAGTACCTTTTTTAGGGGCTGACTTGGTTAATGCTTTTTAAATAGTGTAAATAGACGCTAAGTTATTAAGTTTAATATTTTTTATGGGCGTAATCGATAGTGTGACGGCAACTTTTTGCCGTAGTAATTTTAATACAATATTTAAAAAGACCTTTAATACGAATAAAACACGGTACAGACATTGCATGTTTTATTCGCGAAGGACGAGTGTAATTTAAAGTATTAGTTTATTGCCTCGTTGTACTGTTTTGCTAGTGTTATTTTTTGAGTGTCAGTAAGTACTTTTCCTGCTAGTTGAAAAGCTTCATGTTCTTCTTCCGCAAGGTGATGATGCACAAGGTGATGCAATTTTTTAGCGGTAATCAGCCATGCCGATGAAGTCATTTTTGTGTCTTCAAGTTTTTCAATTAGGTCGTCAATTTCATGGTGCTCTGCTATGCCATGTCGCGCTTTCTCTTGGGTAAGATCATCACATATCAATGGATTATAAAAGTAGCGCTCTTCAAACTTTGCATGCTCTTCTAACTCATTTTTTAAGTCTTTCATGATTGATTGTCGATCAGATGACTCGCCATGTGTGTTTATCAATGCATCGACAAGTGAACGTTGTTTGTCATGATCGTGACGTAGTGCTTCAAAAATGTTCATGGTTTTTCCTTACATTGTTCATTAATTTCAATGAATGTTGCAAGGTAAAAGCCATATTTTAAGCTTTTGTTATATAATGATTTATTTTTAAATTCATAATTTCAGGTAAGGTTTTTTTGTAAGTTTTACTGATAGCAGTATTTATATTACACCTAACGATAGCTATGTTTAAAAATAAAAAGGCCAACGTGAACGTTGGCCAGTTAACTTATTTAACGCAAAAATAATGTTATTTGTTTGCGTCTTTCGCTGCTTTTAATTTTGCTGCATGATCGATCTCAAATGCTGGCATGTCTTTTTTACCATCAATTAAGTAGTTATCCATCCAGCGCATTAAGCGCAAGCTGTAGTCGTATTGTGCAGCTACTTTACGGTTACCATGGCCTTCACCTGGGTAGTAAACTAGACGCACGTCCTTACCTTGCACTTTCATATAACGGTAAAGTTCCATTGATTGCGCCGGGTGTACGCGCGGATCTTCTTTACCATGCATTATTAGCAGTGGTGTCTTAGATTGGCCAGCCCAGTAAATAGGGCTACGCTCTAAATACCACTGCCATTTATCCCACGGATATGAACGCGCATGCACTAGGTTCATTTCATTTGAAATGTCAGTAGTACCAAATTTAGACAATTGGTTTGTGACACCAACAAACATCACGCTTGCCGCAAAATGTTCAGTCAGTTTTGTTGCGCCCCATGCAGACGCATATCCGCCATAAGAGCCACCGGTAATACCAACACGTTTAGTATCAACTAGGCCCATTTCGACAAGGTGCTGCTTAAAATCAACTAAATCGTCAAATTCTTTACCTGCGTAATCGTTTTGGCCAAGCTTTGAATAATCAACGCCTTTACCTGTTGAACCACGATAGTTTGGATAAAATACTGCATAACCGCGCGCCGCACCCATTTGACCAGGACGAGAGTAGTTAGTTACCCAGCCATCTTTATCATGGCTTTCAGGACCACCGTGCACAGACATGATTAACGGGTAGCGAGTACCTTCACTGTAATCAAGAGGATAGACAAGTACGCCGTCAATCTCAACGCCGTCACGGGCTTTAAGAGAAATAGTTTCTTGTTTAGCAAAACGTTTGTCATCTAACCATGTATTTGAATTAGTTAAACGCTCTGTTTTTTTACCACGAATGATAAATACTTCGTTAGGGTGTGTTGCTGTATTGCCACGTAGCGCCAAGGTTTTATCTGAATCAGATATACTTAGGTTTGCTGCAATAAATTTGCCTTCTTTAATAACTTTTTTGTACTTATTAGAGCCAGTTTTAATCGTTGCTACAAAACTTTGTGTGCCAACATTGGCAATAAAGTTAAGTGTGTTACGTTTATGAGACCATTCAAAGTCAACAACATGGCCCATAAAGTTAGGCAGCCAGTCAGTTACATCGCCGGTTTTTGTATCAGCTAAAAATAAACGACCTGTTGATGGGTCATGCTTATCTTCTGCGCCTAAGATTGCAATGTATTTACCATCATGCGATAACTCAGCATCACCTAATTTGCCTTCGGTAGCAAATGACATGGTTACTTTATTGCTCGCGATATCAAATAAGTGCCATTGTGACTTAGTATATTTATCGTCAATTAAAGCGGTTGGCTGAGTTTTAACCAGTAACTTTTCACCACCGGCTGCCCAGTTAACTTCACTCACGTAGTTGGCAATGTTCAGTGCATTAGGAGTGAGAGGCTTGTCAGCTTTGGCTAGATCAATAATAAAAAGCTGTTTATCTTTTAAGCCAAGCTCATAAACTTCAGCCATAAAGCCAAGCTTTTTAAGTTCTTTTTCAGATTTATCAGCCGCTGGCATAGCTAAAATAGCTAGCTGCTTGTTATTTGGGCTTAATTCATAGCTTGAAATTGATGTGCCTTTTAACGAAAGCACTTTGCTCGCTTGACCGCCATCTACAGGAATTTGGTACAGTGAGGTAAATTTATCTTCATTTAGCTTGGCTAAAAAATAGATTGTTTTACTGTCATTAGACCATTGAATGCTCTTGATACTAACGGAGCCTGTGATAAACGGGCGCTCTACGCCTTGGTCGTCAACAACGTAAAGCTCACTATAGTTAGTGCCATTTTTGTCTACGTAAAGTTCACGCGGTACAGAGCGAGTAAATGCAACATTGTCGCCATCAGGACTAATGCTGGTTTGAATAACCGATTGAATTTTTGGTATATC
Source organism: Pseudoalteromonas sp. Ld20 (assembly GCF_045064175.1). Lineage (NCBI taxonomy): Bacteria > Pseudomonadati > Pseudomonadota > Gammaproteobacteria > Alteromonadales > Pseudoalteromonadaceae > Pseudoalteromonas > Pseudoalteromonas sp. Ld20. The sequence continues at coordinate 205,791 of NZ_JBISHB010000024.1, read as the reverse complement.
TTCAACGGTTAAAGGCGTTGCGGCAAATGCCAACGAGCTTGTAAGCCCAATTGCCAGTGCTAAGCTAGTTTTTAGCATTGTTATTTTCCTTCGCAAGTTTAATTATCGAAGGATTATATCAGGATGTACCTAACAAACTAATAAATGCGATTAAGCTCCGTATTTGACGATTAATGACTATAACGAACGCCAAGATAAAAGCGACGACCATTTTGGTAAATCCCCGTTGGTGCATATTCATTACGTTCATACAGGTAAGTGATCTCATCGGTTAGGTTTATCGCTTCAATAACAAAGTCAAAACTATCAGATACTTTAAAGGTAATACTGCCATCAAGCTGACCAAAGTCATCCATCATGGTTTCCCCTACGCCAGTGGCAAAATGAGTGCGGTAGTTGTACGCAAGACGTGAACTTATCCAATCATTTTCATAGTAACTGGTTAAATTAATGGTGTGTTTTGAGGTGCCAGGAACATAATTATTGCGCCCTGAGACACTATCTGTGCGATCACCATTAACAAAGGTATAATTGGTGATTAAGCCGAATCCATAAATGAGTTCTTGTTGGTAGCCAATCTCAACACCGCGGATAGTACCGCCGCTGCCATTTATCGGTCTATCTATTGTCATATCAATGCCTTCGTGTTGTTCAATGCTACGCTTAAATTCAACAAACGATTCAACATCTTTATTAAATAAGGCAAATGAGAGCAGGGCGGCATCATCAAAATACCACTCGACGCTTAAATCAAATTGATTGGCACGATAAGGATCGAGATCAGGGTTGCCGCCTTGGCCTTGTGCTTGAGTAACATTATAATTTGTTGAAGGCATTAAGTGATTATACTGCGGACGTGACATTACTCGCGCAGCACTTACTCTGGCGATTATATTTTCGCTGAGATCGATACTGATGTTGGCGCTGGGTAAAATGTCTAGATAATCCTTTTTATGTTGCTGCCACATAAAACGATCTTGCTCGGAGCCAACAGAACTAATGCGTCGGTATGCTCCCGAGTTTTGCTGAGTGTTAACAAGCCTTACACCGAGGTTCGCGCGGTACTCATCACCATCAAGCATTAATTTAACATAACCTGCGGTAGTGCGCTCTTGAATATCAAAGCGGCTGGCTTTTTCTTCTTGTTGGATAAAATCGATGTCTGCGAAGTCTGCAGACAACGCACCTATATCAGCATAGCTATAATTTTTTAGCGTGTGTTGATTGCCAATACCAGCTAGAAATCCTTGAGGGAACGTTGCTGGGTAATCAGCTAAGGTCCAGTCAAGTTGCTGCGCTATGCCATCAAATGCACCATTGAATGAGCGATAACGAATAAAATCGCGTTGATGATCACGGTACTTTGCCCCTATTTTGATCGCGCTGATAATTGAATGATCAATAGCGCGTTCAAAGTCTCCTTGCAAATATAATTCTTGATCATTGGAGTCTTGGCTGTCGTTGCGCGCTTGTGTGAGTTGCCATGATTTTGCATCGAGTGGGGAAGTGTCGTAACTGGCAACAATGTTTTTGCGCTGCCTAGTGTCGACGCTAAACGCGGTATTCGCTGAAAACTGTGATGTATGATCTTGTTTTGAGCCGCCACCTCCTTTGGTAAAACCAAGTTGATATTGATTTTGCCACAAGTGAGCTTGCTGACTGATAATTAGATGAACACTGCTAGTATTGATTTGTGAATCACGCCAAATAGCCTCCATTGCAGTACTAAAAGGTAAATTTTGCGAATTATCACCTGGGACTTGTGAGTAACGAGCGTAGCTCAATGTATTGTCGTTTATAAGTACATTACTTATGCTACCACCGCGAGCAAATACGCTACTTGGTTGCCATAAAAAATTTTGATTATTGTTGTCGGCATTGAGGACAGAGTACAAGGTGTTAAGCTGTATATTCCAATCTAAGTTTGGTTGGTATTCAAAATTGGCTGTGGCACTGGTTAAAACACGTTGCTGTTGAAAAATAGCTGAGCCGCCGCCGCCGGGTGTCCAAAGGTTTTTAATATCAGCATTTTCATTGGTCGTGGGGCTTAGAGTATCATCGGGGTTTTTATTAAAATTTTGTTCATGCCAGCCCCATGACTCAAGGCCATCTCGGCGCAGTGAGCGTTTATTTCGCGTTACAGTAATAAGCGCACCAAAATCTTTTTTTGAATTTGTCCAATTATAAAAAATGGCTAGTTGTGGATCAAATTCGCCAGATAAATCATTGTATTGCACTTGTGCGTTAGCAACAAAGTGGTTGCTATCTGTGTGCAGCGGTCGTTGTGTTTTAATATTAACAGAGCCACCTAATGAACCTTCATTATGATCGGCTTGTGGTGTTTTATAAACCTCAAGTGAAGAGACGAGGTCTGCAGGTAATAAGGTATAGTTAAAGCCACGGTTTGGTTGAGTTGAAATCCACCAGTCTGCGGAGGCGATAGCTTGGCCATTTAAAAAGGTGCGATTTTGTTCTGGGGTTGTGCCTCTTACACCTACGCGTTCACCTTCCCCCTGTGCGCGTGATAAAGAAATTCCCGTGATCCGTTGGAGTGCTTCAGCAACATTTTTATCAGGAAATTTACCGATATCTTGTGCGCTAATAGCCTCTATAATCGAATTGCTATCACGTTTATCTTGTAGTGATTTGATAGCGCTGTCATGAAACCCCCTAATTTGTATGGTTTCTAGCTGCTTTTTATTAGTGTCAGCTACAGCGCTCGTTATACCCATAAAAAAACAAAGAGGGAAAAGAATCGTTATGTTAACAAATTTTAGTGTGTTTATCGTCATACCCGACCCAATTAAAACGATTTGAAAATTTCGCTACGGATTAAGTGCTTATAAAATAAGTAGCTATTAATGTGCTGTGTTATGATGAATCATATTTATCTATAATACGCCTTCTTGGCTTATTTAACCATAGATTAACGTGTGTGAAAAACGAGCGATGCCTACAACCATACCAAAACAGTTATTACTTAATGATGTACTTGTTGACTTTGCAGCCTTAAAAATAAAAGTTGCTGGAAGCTGGTGTGCAGTTGAAGCTAAGCAATTGGTATTGCTAAAGTTACTATTAAACAATCAAGGGCAGCCAGTATCTCGAGATTTAATTATGGATACGCTGTGGCCTAATGTTGTTGTAAGTGATAATTCAGTAAGCCAGTTGGTCACGCAATTACGAAAAAGCTTGCATGATGATAAAAATACGGCTTTGTTTATTCGTACTGTACCGCGGGTTGGTTATCAGCTAATAGCAAAAGTAAGTGATGCCCCTTCGTTCCTAGAAAAAGTGACCCCTACAACGCCGCGAATATCTGCTTTATTTGTTGCTGTAGGCTTAATTTTAGGTGCCGGGCTTACATTAGTTAGTCAGTATTTACTCTCTCCTAACGTGCCCATTCTAAACTATGAATATCAATCTCGTATTACTTCAGCTCCTGGTGCCGAAGTATTTTTACGTTACTCACCCAGTGGCAGATATTTAGCGTTTAGCCAATCAAACGATCAGCAAAGTCAGTTTGATTTAGCTGTTTATGATCACCAAAGTAAAACGGTACATAGTATTAAAAGTTCCGGTTATTCAGAAGAAGCGCCAGTATGGTCACCCGATGGTAAATGGCTTGCTTACTTTAGGTATGATCCTATTAGCTGTGATATCCGTGTTATGCCAGTATCGAATGCGATTGAAACTTGGCGTTTGAGCCCTGAATTTAGATTAACCCGATGCCAACAAAGTCATGGGCCTAGCAAATTACATTGGGTGGATGAAAGCACTATTTATACGACTCATTGGCAAGATGAGCAGCCACGCCTTGTAAAATATACGTTAGGCTTCTCGCCTACGCCAACCTTATTAGATCAAGAAATAGTCGGTGATTTTAAGCCAATCACATTTGATATAAACGACCATAAAAAAATGTTGTTACTTGAAAAAGATCAGGGGTGGTTTAGCGTCAGTGAGGTCGATTTAACAGGCTCACTTAAACGCAATGAAATAAAACGAAGCCGTCATAGCCATGCACCGTTATTATTTGATACGCAAGACAATTATTATTGGTTAGGAGATGATGCATTACGTCGTTATGATTATCAAGGTAACGAACAGGTAGTACACCAACCATTAGGTTTTATTGCTGATTTAGCTGTTAACCCGCAAACCGGAGATATCGCTCATGCTGAAGGGCAGGCAAGGGTGAATTTGTATCAAATTGAATTAGACCTAAGCAAAGATACCCCTGAGATCCTAAGTACGATGCAACTATCATCGTCAGCACGGATGGATATTTTGCCTGCCGTATCACCAGACGGGCAGCAAAGTGCGTTTATTTCATTGCAAAGAAGAGGCATCACAGGGTTTAAACATATCGAGGTGTGGTTAAAACATAAGCAGCGTAAAGCGGCTAACCTTATTGCCACATTACCCAGTGATATTACACCAAAGTATCTACTTTTCTCTCCTAATGGTGACAATGTGTTGTTGGCTGACGAGCAGCAGAATATCTATTTGATTAACACTTTTTCACGCCGCTTAGTGCCCATTATTTCTGGTTTTGATCAACTCAACGGGGTGCATTGGTCACAAGACAGCCACAGTATTTATTATCAAGTGAAAAGCGCACGAGGCATTAATAAGCAACCACAATGGCAAGATTGGCGCTACGATATTCAGCTAATGAGTAATACATTGGTTGCAGATAATACTAATTTTGAAACATTAGATGAAGAGCATGCTTTATGGCAGCTCAATAGTTCCTATTTAGAACATGATTTACATGTACGTACTTACCTATCGAGGGTATTGGAACATCAATTACCGCTTTCGCAGTTGTTACCTTCGCTTGAGCTTTTTAAACCCGCGGTTTTTAAACAAGGGATTTATTATGTGTTACGTCAAGGTCATCAACTATTGCTGTATTGTTATTTAACACAGCAAAACCGAAATGTATTTATAAAAGAGCTTGGTGTATATGGTTATGATATTGATATTAATCTCAATATCAGTAGCTCTGAAGATGGAAGTCAAGTTGTGTTTAGTCAAGTAGATGGGATTGAGACTGATATTTTATTACACAAAGCAGCTAAGGCAATGTCGCAATAAAGTGCCTAATGCTACTTTGATCCCAGTTGCGGGTTTGCGCCTCCTTTAGTGCGCTATTAGAAAGCTTTCTAGCATCATTTGAATTACCAGTAGCAGCGTGTATTTTCGCTTTTAGCAATAATAATTGTGGGTGTTCATTATCACCAGCCAACGCTTCATTAAGGGCAGTGCTGACTTGCTGCATTGGTTTTTTTAAATCAAAAAGTAACAAGGCAATATCGCGTTTTGCACTAAATAGCCCTTGTTCCGCTGCGGCTCTTAGCCATTTTAGCGCCTTATTTGGGGCGTAATCGACATACTGGCTATTTAATAGCTCTCGGCCTAAGCGGTATTGCGCACTAGCAAAACCACTTTGTGCGGCAAGTAAAATCCAGTTTAAGCCTTTTTCGCGATCAACTTTGCCATATTTACCTCGCAGCATATTTGCACCAATTCGATACTGCGAATTAGCATAGCCGTTTACGGCAGAGCGTAACAAGAGCTCACCATTGGCGTTGGCTTGTTGCCAATGATATTTTAGTAAGCGTGTAGCATTGTAATCATTTGAACTCAGCCAATTCGCAATATAATATTGGACTAACGCGTTGCCTTGTTCAGCAGCATCGATTAGATCTGAAATTTTTTCGTTATATTCACGCTGTTGACTCTTAAAGCTTTGTTCGTATTGCTTGCCTTTGTAGGTTGTAAAATGGTAAAGCAAAGAGCGATTATAGTAAGGTAAGGTTTGGTTATTACCTTGGTATTGCCAACGTCTAACGGCATTAATAATTGCTTTATCAAAGGTTTTTTCAGGGTATGAATCAATTAAAGTAATATCAGTGACTGCGCCACTTTTATCAATATCAAACTCTAACCATACCCAACCTTCAATGCCATTTTTGTATGCGTGTTCGGGATATTTAGGCTCGACTGTGTAGCGACGTTCAGGGCTCAAATGCAATGCAGGACTGGCGTTTAATTCTGGCCGTAATTGTTGGTCATACCATTGAAAGCTAAGTTGTTTTAGTAATGCATTATAGGCATCATCAAGTGGTTGCTTATTATCTGTTTGCTCCGCAATCAGCATAGCTGTATCGCGAGCATCAAGTAGGCCAAAATCTGCTGCTAAACTAAACCAAGCAAATGCTTGGGCTTTGTTTTTTTCGACACCTTGACCGTGTAAATACATCACTGCAACATTATAAATCGCATCTGCATTACCTAAATGGGCAAGTTGTAAAAATTCACGTTTCGCTTCGCTATAGCTTCCTTGGTGGTAATTAAGCGTCGCGCTGAGTAAATCTGCTTTCGTTAATGGCGTAAAAATCAGGCAAAACAATATTACTAAGGATTTGTAACTACAAAACCCTATGTATTGTATTTTAAGATGAATTGCTGCGCTTGTTGACACGTATTAAGTTTCGCCGATGTTGACCAAGTAACGTTTTTAACTATTGATTGTACTTGTTTTGTTTATTATTACTAGGGCGGGTTTGCCTTAGTAATACTTTAATTTGCCTACAACGAAAAAAAGCAGATAGTCAAATGACTACCTGCTTTAAACCCCTGGGCATAGGGGCTGCCATCCATGGCGAGAGTCGAATACCTGTGTTAGCTTGGAGTTCGACAAAAACGACTTTAAAAGTTAAAGCGAATTCCAGCTACAAACCGGCGACCATCAGCATACACACCTGTAAGTGCTTGTTGTACGCCTTCTTCTTGATAGCTAAACGTATGCTCATCAGTTAGGTTAATGGCTTCGAATACCAGTGCTAAGTTATCATTTACATTATAAGTAAAGTTAGCATCTACTTGACCGTAATCATCTACATAGCCATGGCCTTGGCCTGAGTTATAACCAGTACGGAAATTATATGAAATACGCGTGCTAAAGGTCTCTGTTTCATAGTAAGTGCTTAAGTTAACTGTGTGCTCAGAGTTGCCAGGAATAATAGTATCGTTACCGTCAGCGTCTTTTGCTTCGCCATCTACAAACGTATAGTTTGCATTTACACCAAAGCCATCATAGATCTCTTGTTGATAACCAAGCTCTAAACCTTGAATTCGTCCAGAACGACCATTAGTAGGGCGGTTTACTAATATTTCTACGCCTTCGTGTGTTTCTAGGCTGGGTGTAACATCTAAAAATGATTGAATATCTTTGTAAAATACGACCGCAGAGAACAAGCCTGCTTCGCTGAAGTACCACTCAATACCCGTATCAAATTGTGTAGCACGGTACGGGTCGATTTCAGGATTACCACCGCTGCCTGTTTTAGTTTCAAGGTTATAAGATGTAGATGGTGTCATTGCAGCGTAATCAGGACGAGACATAACACGCGCGGCACTAAATCTAAGTAGTAAATCTTCATCTAAGTCAACGGCTAAATTGATGCTCGGTAATATATCAAAATAGTCACGATCATCATGAGTCCATACTTCAGAACCGCTGGTACCAACATACGCTGCTGTAGATTGTTGAGTTTGCACTAAACGTACGCCTAAGTTACCGCGCATACCATCAACATCAATATCTGCTTTTATATAACCAGCGGTGATTTTTTCTTCAACTTCAAAGGTACTTGCTTTTAGTACGCGGTAATTCCAGTCTAGTGCATCACCTTCTGCACGAACTTTATTTGAATCAGTGATTGCATAGTTACGTAATGTGCCGTCAGAACCTAGCCCTGATAGGTAATCTGATGGCATTGAAAGTGAGTAATCAGCCAAATTCCAGTTTAAATCTGTACGGTTGTCGGTAGTGTGTTTTGTATTAAAGCGAGAATGATCACGGTATTTCAAACCAAACTTCACATTATTAAAGACAGCGATGTCAATTGGGCGCGAAAAATCAACTTGTAAGTACGTTTCATCATCTTTAGCATTGTTGCTGTCGTAGCGTAAAAAACCTAAATCCCATTGTTTACCGTCTGCAGGATCTGCACCATATGTGGTACGTACATCTTCCACAGCAGAAGTATCAAAGCTGTGTACGTAGTTACCTTCCCAGCCCACACTTCGGTCAGCTTCTGAACCACCACTGCCTTCGGTATAACCAACATGTACACTGGTTAGCCACAATTCACCTTGGTAATCAGCCTTTAAATCATATGATTTAGTTTTAATCTCAGAGTTACGTACTTTGGTTTCGTCAAGAATGTTGTTTCCTGTTGGTGACAATGCGAGCTCACCACCGACTAACATTTGACCCACTTTGTCGTGATTAATAAGGTCTACGCTATTGTAATGTGGATCTGCAGGGCGAGTTAAAACATCATTTTGGTCGTACTCAGCTACACGTTGACCATAACCTGGGATCCATAAGAAGTTTTGATTTTCGTTATTTGCTTCAAGCGTTGAATCTAATGCATTAAAAGTTAAGTCTAATTGTTCAGTTGGGCGATATTGTATGGCTAAGTTAATACCGGTACGGACACGCTCTTGTAAGAACATGGCTGAACCGCCGCCGCCTGGGCTGTATACATTTTTATGAACTGTGCCATCAGTTAAAGTGATGTCACGTTTTGCCCAGCTCCATGATTCAATTCCGTCACGGCGGAGATTACGCTGTTGGCGAACTAATGAAATAAGTGCACCAAATGTTTCATCGTCATTCTTAAAGTTATACATGACAGATAACTGTGGGTCGGTCTCACCCGAAATTTCACTGTGCTGCGCGAGCACCGAGCCAGCAATTTTATTGGCTTCTAAATCAAGAGGCTTACGTGTACGAACAATAACGGTACCACCAATTGAGCCTTCATCTATGTCAGCTTCTGGTGACTTATATACTTCTAAGCCAGATACAATTTCAGAAGGCAACATAGTGTAGTTAAAACCACGACTCGCTGCTGAGTTTGTCCACCAGTCGGCAGAGCCAACGGCTTGGCCATTTAATAAGGTACGGTTTTGGCTTTCAGCTGTACCACGAATACTGACTCGTTCACCTTCACCAAAATTACGGCTAATTGATACGCCTGTTATACGTTGTAGTGATTCTGCGACGTTTTGATCGGGGAACTTACCGATATCTTCAGCGGTTACAGCATCAACGATTGAATCTGAGTAACGCTTTGTATTAAGTGATTTAACGACACTGCCGCGAATACCGCGTACTTGTATTACTTCAACTTCATCGGTACTTTTTGCTTCGGCACTGTGTGCTACCATAGGTAGGCTTAATGCTGATGTAATAAGCGATGCGCTCACTGCTAGATGCAGTTTATTCATTTTTACTTTTAACATCCTCGATTCCCCTTGAATCAAAACTTCATTTTGTTGTATCAAATTGTCGGTTTGCAATTCGTACTTATGTATTCATTTTTAATAGCCGAATGATCTTGCAAAACCCTGCTTACAAACAAATACAGATCACTAAAAAATTAGTTAATAGTTACTCTTGTATAGAAAGTAACGAGAGCCTGCTTTGTTTGTGACTCTATTAAACGCCTTTTTAAAATCAGAGTCTTGAATTTAAGTGAATAGTTATGAAAGTAACTAAATTGAAAATAAAATGATGTGAAATTTAAATTTAATCCATAAAAATCAATTGTTTTATATTTATTTTTTATGTGAATTAATTTAATAAATTAAGTTTACTTATTGATTTTTATTGTTGATTCTCTTTTGATTCACAACTAGTTGATTAAAAATTAATAGGGTAGATGTCATGAATGAAACTAAAAAGATAAAATATCTCGAAGAGGGTTGTTGCTAATTATGGTTTGTATTTACGATTTTATATCATACATCGAGTGACGTTGTGATTAGTTGAAATTAAGGTTTTAATCTCTTTGGGTTCAATTCTCTGCCGCTTGCACGTGACCGTAGGTTAATTAAGATACTCCTCTTCGCAAAGCGAATTTGAGCCTAAGCGAAAAGCCTTGGCGTAGTTCATTAGAAAGGAGGAATGCGAAGCCATACGCCACTTTTAAAATATCTTATGTCAATAAATAAATTGATAACCTTCGACACTTGCTCTGCATTGAACTACCACTTGGCCCCATACAAGGCGTATATCAGTAATTATTGTCACAGTAAGTTATATAATTTTGCGAGAATGGTTACGTATTTAATAAAATTGGGATTATTTTCGACTCGAATAAGTTAAGTTTTAAATGGTTTTTTTAATCTATTTAATGAACAGGAACTAACTGATATAGATTTAGGGGTAGCTCCCAAGTCACTATAAATGCTCAATATACTTGTTTGAGGTGAACTCGCATTTAAATGACTTGGGTGTGTGCTTTATAAACTCTTTTTCGGTGGTAATGCTACGTTAGCAAAGATTAAGCCAGCTACGAGTGACATAAAGATTAGAAATGTTTGCTGCCCGATATGTTCAGCATAAACAAAATCTTGCCCTTCAATAAGTGAATTTAGCCCGATATAGGTTTTACTCCCCGGTACTAGTACTATTAGGCCCTGCATAGCAACGATAGACGCAGGTGCATTAGCGATACGATTAAATAAGTTACTAAAAACACCGACAGAAAATGCCCCTACGAATGTCCCTAAGGTGTAATCCAAATACATCGCAGAGCCAATACTTGTGCCATAAGCAATAAAACCTGACGCAATCGACCATGAAGCATGTTTGAGTTTAGTTCTAAAAATAACGATTAAGCTACTACATAAAAGTAGAATTGCTAGCCATGCAGTCCATTTTGGTAAAGGCTCTGGCGGTACAAAATCAACCTGACCGAAAATAGCAAATCCTATCGCAATACCAATAAAGGCACCAAAATAAAGCTTAAACAACAACATAAATGAGTCCATGACGCGCGCTGTACCTGACACTAAATGTCTTGCTGCGAGTTCTGCAAGCCCTAATGCCAATGCAAGCCCGGGTATAAACACAATGATGGCTGACAGCACGACTAGCCGTATATTAATGCCCACATCTAAGTAAACGCTTATCGCACATGCCAAAATAGCAGAGACGATGGCAACGAGTGGTTCAAGCATGTGCGCTACTCTTTTGGAGCGGCTTGACCACATTACAAATAAATAAACAACTAATGTTAAAGTCGCAGACCAGAATACGTCATTCCAGCTAGTGCCCATTAGCATTGCAAAAGCTCCACCAGAGGTAGCAAAAGCAATACCGGTTGTTACTTTATTATAAGGGTTGGGCATAACAAAAATGGCATCAAGCTGAAGGTCAACTTCTTGCAGAGTTAGTTCGCCGTTTAGCATCTGATTCACAAGGTCGTCGGTGTCGGCGAGTGAACCTAAATCATGATCGCCAGGGTCAACACGTGCAACGTGAGTGTATTCGTCTTCGTGGCCGTCAGTCCAGATAACAAAAGTAACGGATGTGGGGGACATAACAAACGATGATTTAAGATCAAGGTATGTTGCCACTTCCATTAAATGGGCTTCGAGTCGATAAGCTGGAGTGCCATATTTATGGAGCATTTTGCCAAGCTTAACGATAAATTTTCGTTTTTCAGTAAACGTTGCGGTTTTCAAATGATGTTTGAACCAAAGGTTAAATTGTTCAGTTAAAAAATATAGACAATGTAGCTTAAATTGCCTATGTAATTGGCGGCGATTTTAAACACTAATCCCCGCCTGTCTAGTTTTTTCTTAACTTAGTTTACTTGTTCTTTGCTTCAATCCATTGTGCCATGTACTGAGTACTGCGCATCGTGTGGTGTTTAAGCATTTGGCCCGTAAAATTGCTTTCACGGTGAGCTTTGAGCTGTTGAGTGATGCTTTGAATTTTTTCAACCAATTGACTTGCCAGCGGATGTTTATCGTAATGTGTTTCTAATAAAGCCGCACCCGCGTTTTGTGCTTGTGCAAACAAAACGCTATCTTGATAAAGAGCAACAGCTGCGTCAGCAAAATGTTGTGGATCGTTTTCAACAGACCCATTCCATGGCAGATCATTATGCATGCCTTCACTGCCGATAGACGTTGTAACGCTTGGTGTTTGCATTATCATCGCCTCTAGTAACTTACCTTTAATACCAGCACCGAAACGAAGAGGTGATAAGCATACGCGTGCACTTTGCATAACCTCGTATGCATCATCTGCCCAGCCTTTAATTAAGAATCCTGTTTTGGGATTGTTCAGGGCTGTGGCTTTTGGTGGCGGATATGAGCCATATATATGCAGTTGCGCGTGTGGTAGCTGTTTTCTGATCAGTGGCCATATTTGTTGCAGGTATAAAACTGCGTCCCAATTTGGGGCATGGCGAAAATTACCTATGGTCATAAAGTGTTCACGTTCATCGAACGATTTAGTTTTCTCTGGCAGTGCAGCTAAATCGACCATAAAAGGCAAATGATGTAATAGCGAGCTATCTACTTTGAACACATCACCAAGAAGTTGCATTTCATAACTGGAAATAATTAAACTTAAATCGCACCGTAAAATAGCAGCAATTTCCCGTTTTGCGATATCAGAATGTAAATCGCTGTGATCAAACGCTCTATTTCCTTTATGTGCTTCATGGCGGGCATTACGTAAACACTGTAAATCTTCTGTATCGAGTACTTTTAATGCTGTAGGGCAGTATTTATCTACGCGCCAACCAAATTGCTCTTCCATCATAAAACGGTCAAACATGACAATGTCAGGGGCGTAATGTGCAACATATTCATCAAAACTAGCGCAATTGAGAGCGATAGTTGTACTACTAATACCAAAATCACTAAGGTTTACCATGTGCTCAGTTTTTTGTGCAGGGCTGGCAAATTCAACGTCCCAACCTTGGGCTGTAAATGTGTTTAACAACGACATCATATGCGTGCCTGCCGCTGATGAATTGGGCTCTGGCCACACATAGCCAATTACTAATACTTTTTTCATTGACTTGAATCTCTTACTTTTAGGTGTACGTCGATTAATGTTCTTACCGCAGGCGTGCCGTGGCTAAGTAATTCTTGCAACACGTGGCAGGCTCGCTTGCCTATCTCATTTGCATTGATGGTCACGCTACTCAAAGAAGGTGACATTAAACATGAATCAGCTAAGTCATCAAAGCCGACAACTTTTATATCTTTGCCTGGGATTAAGCCTTGCTCGCGGATCGCTTCAATAACACCATAAGCAATGACATCGTTAAAACAAATGATTGCTTTTGTATCAGGGTATTGAGCATACAGCGAGTTAAATGCATCGCGTCCGCCTTGGCGATTAGTTACTGCATTTAGGCATGGCTTATCATCGCTGATTTTGAAATATTGTAAGGCGCTTTTAAAACCAGCTAAACGTTCATGATAATCTGAGATATCGTCGGTTCCACCTATAAACGCAATGTCTTCAATACCTTGTTGCAGAATATGGGTGGTGGCTAGGTGGCTGCCTTTTTTGTTATCGGGTAAAATCGTTGGGGCTGCACAAAAGGGAACTTCTCGCATGATGTGAATGACAGGAAAGCCACTGTTAATAAGTTCATCAACCCACTGTTGTGTAGTTCCTGGTGCCGGGCACATTATAAAAGCGGCGACGTTGTACTCTTTAAGTGTTTTAACAACTTGTGTTTGACGATCAACACTTTCTGCGGTGTTTACCAACATAGGCAGCATACCAAGCGCATGAATATGGTTTTCAAGCCCAACAGCTAGCTGAGCAGAGTAGGGGTTGGTTAAGTCATTGATGACTAGCGCCACTAAGTTAGAACGGCGACTGCGCAGTGCAGCAGCATCGCGATTATATACATAACCTAACTTATCAATTGCTTGCAATACCTTTTCTTTACTTTTATCACTGACTTTGTCACTTTGAGTGAGTACTAAGGAGACCGTTGACTTGGAAACTTGTGCCTCTTTGGCAACGTCAAAAATGGTTATATTGTCGGTTTTATTTTTCATTTAGATTACGAGACAGTGATTATATGGACCAATTAGGGAGTTTAACGCAATTTAGCCTAGTAATGAACGCAAAAACTTTATGGATTTTACGAAACATGTTTAGATACACACCTAATAAAAAATACCAAGGATAAAAAATGAAAGGCATAACGCTTTTATTTGCTCTCGGGCTCAGTGTTTGTTTTAGCAGTGCAAGCTATAGCACACAAGGTTATCAAACCCCTTCAAGTGATTTAGCTGCACTAGTAGATGCAAAGTTAGCGCCTAGTAGTTATTTATCATCGGATGGGCAATGGCTTGCATTATTTGACCGTAAACGTGTTGAAACATTGGACGACTTAGCAAAAGAAGAGGTGAAGTTAGCAGGTATAAAACTAAACCCAGCTAACTTTTCACGCTCTCGTCCTCGCTCAAAGTTTAGTAGCTTACAATTAAAACACATTGAAACAGGTGCTGTAGTTGAAGTTAATAATTTACCACAAGGTGTGATCCGTTCACCTAAATGGTCAAGTGATGGCGAATATCTTGCGTTTATTGTTGAGCAACCTACCGAGGCTCATTTGTGGGTTTACAACACGCAAACCAAACAAGCGCGTGAGCTTGCGGGAGTTGCATTAAATTCAGTATTAACAGCAACACCATACCAATGGCTGCCGGATAGTACTGCAATTGTTGCTAATGCAGCTGTTAATATCGGTAAGTCGCGTTTGGTTAGTGATGCAGACAGTGTGGTGCCAGTTATCCAACAAAGTAGTGGCCAAAAAGCACCTGCTCGTACTTATCAAAATTTATTGACGAGCCCGTTTGATGAACAACAGTTTAAATTTTATGGGCAAGGTCAACTTACCTATATTCCACTCAGTGGTGTGGCGACAGCAATAGGGAAAGCGGGTTTATTTAAATCATTTTCAATTTCACCAGACTCAACGAACATTTTAGTTGCGAGCATTGATGAACCTTTTTCCTATCAAGTACCTTACAGTCGCTTTGCGACAACATGGCAAATACTGGGGATGCGAGGTTTTGCGTTAGCTGAACTTGCTAAGCAGGCTCTGGCTGACAATATTCCTCAGGGTTATGATAGTGTACGAACGGGTCGCCGAAGCTTTCAATGGCGTGCTGATCAAGGATCTGAAGTTATATGGGCACAAGCGCAAGATGGTGGCGATATGAAGACAGATGTGCCTCATCATGATCACATTTATAGTTTACGTTCGCCGTTTAAACGTGAGCCTAAATTATTTGCTAAAGTTGAACGTCGATTTGCGGGTATTGAATGGGCCAACGATAATGTTGCGTTGCTTAGTGAATGGCGTTTTAGCGATCGCCAATTACGTACTTATGTCATCCAACCTCGTAACGCAGATAAAAACCGTATTTTGTTCTCTGAGCGAAGCTACAATGATGCTTATAAAGATCCCGGTAATGCAATTTATGAGCGTAATGATTTAGGCGAAAACGTAATCAAAGTCGTCGGCGGACGTTATATATTCTTACGCGGAAATGGCGCATCAGAACAAGGTAATGTACCATTTTTAGATCAATATGATATAAAAACAAATAGCAGCAAGCGCTTGTGGCAATCTGCTGCACCATATTATGAGCGTGTGCGTGCGATGCTTGATGACGAAGGTGAAAAACTAATCACCATCAGAGAATCAAAAAAAGAGCAGCCAAACTTTTTTATTCGTGATTTAGGCAAGGACACCTTAACTCAGCTTACGACCTTTGAGCACCCTTACCCTGCATTTAAAGGTGTAACCAAGGAGCTAGTACGTTACAAACGTGATGATGGAGTGGAGTTATCAGGTACATTATACTTACCGCCAGGTTATGATAAAACACAAGGTACTTTACCTGTACTAATGTGGGCTTACCCACTGGAATATAAAGATAAAGCGGTGGCATCGCAAGTACGTGAATCTGAGTATGAATTTACATATATAGGCTATTGGGGCCCAATGCCTTACCTTGCTAAAGGGATTGCTGTTTTTGATGACCCTAAAATGCCTATCGTAGGTGTTGAGGGCAAAGAGCCAAACGACTTATTTAGAAAGCAATTAGTGGCAAGTGCAAAAGCTGCCGTTGATGTCCTGGTTGAAAAAGGCATTGCGGATAAAGATAAAATTGCGATAGCAGGGCATTCCTACGGTGCCTTCATGGTTGCAAACTTATTAGCTCACAGTGACTTATTTAAAACCGGTATAGCTCGAAGTGGCGCTTATAACCGCACACTAACGCCGTTTGGTTTTCAAGGTGAGGAACGCGATTTTTGGCAGGCTCAAGACGTTTACGCAAACATGTCACCGTTTTTTCATGCTGAGAAAATTAACGAACCAATGCTAATGATCCATGGGCAAGAAGACCCTAATTCAGGCACTTTCCCAATGCAAAGCGAGCGTATGTATGCCGCACTAAAAGGGTTAGGCAAAGATGCCCGTTTAGTGATGTTGCCATACGAAGCGCATGGATACCGTGCTCGTAAGAGTTTGCTGCATGTACTTTGGGAGCAAGAGCAGTGGCTTGATAAATATTTACTGAGTGATGATAAAACCACAGACGCAGTAATTTCAGCTGAGTAATTGAATTCAAGTAATAAAAACGCGGTTTGATACCGTGTTTTTATTACTCTCACTAAACAAGAAGATCCCGCCTTTAATCTCACGGCACTTTCCCAATGCAAAGCGAGCGTATGTATGCCGCACTAAAAGGGTTAGGCAAAGATGCCCGTTTAGTGATGTTGCCATACGAAGCGCATGGATACCGTGCTCGTAAGAGTTTGCTGCATGTACTTTGGGAGCAAGAGCAGTGGCTTGATAGATATTTACTGAGTGATGATAAAACCACAGACGCAGTAATTTCAGCTGAGTAATTGAGTTAAGTTTCACTCTAAATTGATAAAAACGCGGTTTGATACCGTGTTTTTATTACTCTCACTCAACAAGAAGATCCCGCCTTTAATCTCACGGCACTTTCCCAATGCAAAGCGAGCGTATGTATGCCGCACTAAAAGGGTTAGGTAAAGATGCCCGTTTAGTGATGTTGCCTTATGAAGCGCATGGATACCGTGCTCGTAAGAGTTTGCTGCATGTACTTTGGGAGCAAGAGCAGTGGCTTGATAAATATTTACTGAGTGATGATAAAACCACAGACGCAGTAATTTCAGCTGAGTAATTGAATTCAAGTAATAAAAACGCGGTTTGATACCGTGTTTTTATTACTCTCACTAAACAAGAAGATCCCGCCTTTAATCTCACGGCACTTTCCCAATGCAAAGCGAGCGTATGTATGCCGCACTAAAAGGGTTAGGCAAAGATGCCCGTTTAGTGATGTTGCCATACGAAGCGCATGGATACCGTGCTCGTAAGAGTTTGCTGCATGTACTTTGGGAGCAAGAGCAGTGGCTTGATAGATATTTACTGAGTGACGAAGCACCTGTAAAAGCGATGCCTGTCGTAACCGAGTAAAAATGAAAGCTCTTTATATATTTAATGTTGATTGTTTTAGCTAGCCGATCGATTTTTTAAAGGCTTTATAATCGGCTCTAACAAGTGTTAGAGTCTGTTTTTTATAAAACTAAATATCAGCATGGGGTTTTGCAAAGTTCATTAGCACAGCAAATACTTGTATAGTCTTATTGCTTAATTGTTCAATTAAATGAATAAGGGAAAGATGTACTACTGACCTTCATGTTCAAGGTTGTGACGTATATTTATTGGTAGACATAATGAAAAAGTAGTGCCAACTCCTATTTCACTTTCGCATTCAATAGTGCCCTGTAAAACCTGATGTATCAAATTAAACGCGATACTTAAACCTAAACCTGTTCCCCCCTGTGATCGGTTTGTTGTATAAAACGGATCAAAAATTTTATCTATTGCATCAGCTGCAATACCCACTCCAGAATCTGCAATGTCAATTAAGCATTGCGTTTGTGTGAACTCAATTTTGAAATGAATTACCTTGTTGCTCACATCATTAAATGCATGTGTTAAGCTGTTGTTTATTATGCAAAACAAAACCTGACTTAAAGCGTTAGGGCAACTAATCAGTTTTCCTTTATTTACAATATTTATATCTACTTGAACTTTTTTTGCTGCAATTGTGCTTGCATGACTTTTGATTATGTCGTAAATAAACTCTTCTATGTTTATTGGTTCAGCTATTTCAAAGGAGTTCTCTACGGCAATTTGTTTAAATCTTTGTACTAACTCTGCGGCACGTTCTGCGTTTGTTTTTATTAGTATTAAACTTTGATCCGCGCGCTCAAAATATTGGTTAAAAATACTGCGAGATAAAGTATTCGCCGAAAAGTGCTTTTGCAATTGATGCGTATAATCTTGTAATATACTAGAAGCAGTAATGGTTATTCCAATAGGGGTGTTTACTTCATGCGCAATCCCTGCAACTAATTGTCCTAATTGAGCCATTTTTTCATGCATTATTAGCTGTTCTTGGGTATGTTTTAATTCTTCAATATTATTTTGTAATGTTTGGTGCATTTCCAATAAATGCTGATGAGACTGTGCATTGGACAATGCGATTGTTACATATGACGCTAAGCTTTCTAGTAATGTTAAATCATGTGCATGGTAACTATTGGGCTTAACACTTTGAATACTAATTACACCCAGCATTTTTCCGTTATGTTGCATCGGAACATACATCATTGATAATGCTTTTATTTCTTTGCTACCACTGTGTAGTTGATGATTAGCATTATCTTGTTCAGGGTAATAGTGGTGAAACTGAGTGTCGTAGTCATTTATTAATACAGATTGATTGTGTTCAACGGCATAGACAGCAAGTTGTCCTGGTTCCTCCATTGAACGTTCATAAGCAACGTAACGAACCCCACGCTCAACTGCATAGTTAAATTCTAAACAATTTTTATCATTATTGATAATACCAATTCCAAAACGATCGGCTTGAAAAATTTCATTGATTTGTGCGTATATATCATTGAGTAATTCATCCAAGAGTAATTGGAGTGTGAATTGTTGTCCGATTTGATTAATTACTTGTATTTCGCGTGTACGTTGACTGACAAGCTCTTCAAGCTTTATTGCCTTAGCCTTGACTATACCAATTCTCCAGCGAAAAATGAGCCCCAAAATTATGAGTGAAATACCCACAATTAATAAACGAAACCACAGTGTTTGTATTAACGTCGGTTGTACAGTAAAAGAGAGTACTGAAGGGGAGATCTGTGCTGTATTATTTTTATAATATGCCCGTGTTGTTAGGGTGTAGTCTTGTGGGGAAAGCTTACTTAATTGTACGTAAGGAGCATCGGCATCAATAAGTCGCCATTGAGGCTGATCTGGTAATAATTGGTATTCGTAAACAAGTGACTTGTGAAGTAATTCATTGACCGCTATCTGTATATTAAAACTTGCCTCCTCAGGTTTTAAGATGAGGTTATTTAAGCGAGATAAAGGGGCTGATTCGCCATTGACCTTTAGACGTACTGTATTCAATTTACTCGGAGTAATAGAAAAAGGAAACTTATTTGGGTCGACTATAAGCACGCCCTTTGTACCGCCAAATACCATTAACCCACTGCGCAATTTAGTATACGATCCTAACCAAGCAACCCCAATGTCTACACCGTAGCCATTATTTAGAAGGCGAAACTGCTTTGTCGATAAATCAATGATACTAGTGGCACTCCAAATTCGTTGATGTTTATCAATCAGCATATTAGCACCAGGTGATTGCTTACCGATTGGAAATTCGCCTTTCATCTGATTAAATATTGGTTGTATTTGCTCCAAATCAGTCACTTTGTCAAAACCAGTGCTGGTGGTGAGCCACATATTATTTGCTTGATCAACTACCATCCCTAATACGTAATTATGACTAAGTCCTTGTGATAAGTTATCTGTTTGGAAGTGATCAAGCACAGTTTGATCCGCTCTTTTACGATAAAGGCCATTATGGCTACCGATCCAAAGCGAATTAGCGTTATCTTGAATCATGGACGTAACGGTATCATTCATCTTTTTGCCGTCTAATTTTTTTATCAGAGATTCACAATGACGACTACCTCGTTTTATAATGCATACACCTTTAGCTGTCCCAACGGCTAGAGATTGATCATTGAGCACCAACAGTCGCAAAATAGCGCCTTTCTCTAACCCTGTGAGTTCTAATTGTGAGAAATGACCTTCTTTCAAATGTATTTTTACCAGCCCTGACGATGTTGTTCCCGCCCATAAAGTCCCATCCTTCTGCTCAGCAAGGGATACGACGTTGCTGATTTTTTTACCTGAGAGATCAGAGTTAATTGTTTTTAACCGGCCATTTTTAGGTTCAATAACATCAACACCATTGCCCGTAGTACCGACAAGTATTGTGCCATTTTCTAATTCAAAAATTGTGCGGACATTAGCATAGCTTAAGCCTTTATCATGGAGTAAAGTATAGCGAAGCATTGCAAAATTATTCACGGTATTACTATTCAATATTTGTAGGCCAGCCCCCCAAGTGCCTATTAAAATTGTTCCATTTTTGCTTAAAAATAAAGTGCCAATTTCATCATAAACTAAACTTGTTGCAACTGAAGGATCATGTTTGTAGGTATTTAACCATTGCTTTGTTTCTAGGTTAAATACCCAAATTCCTTCACCGTAAGTTGCAACCCACACTTGGTTGTTATCTAAGGCAATAATAGAGCGTACATAAGCATTACTATTAACGTGTGAATTGTCACTACTCGCTGAAACAGGATCGCTTACACCATCCCAAAACCATAAACCACTTCGACTACCAAGCCAATATGTCCCCGTCGGGTCTTGGTATACTGAACGTATGTCTAAGTTTTTTAACTGAGAAATACTTGAAAAATGAGTATCATTTATACCCTTTACAAACACACCTTTAGTTGAGCATGCCCAAATAGCGCCATCGTTAGTTTCAAAAAAGTGATATGTGATCTCCCCTTGTGTGGGCAAAATATAATGAGTACTTTGTTTTGAATTAAGATCGAGCTTTTCTACACCTAACTCATGGCCTACCCACAATTGGTTATTGCTGTCTATTTTAAGCGTGCGTAAGGTATTGCTCATCAATGCCATGTTTTGGCTTTGAGTACTGATGTGAATGAATTCATTGCTAATAGGATCAAAGCGGGTTAAACCAGAAGTACGGGTTGCTAACCATATGCCCCCGTCTTGATCTTGAGCTATAGCTACTATGTAATCAGCTGCGGGGGAATTTTTATTACCGGGTTGATGTTCAAAACGCGTAAAGCTGACGCCGTCAAAACTCACTAATCCATTTTGGGTGCCAAACCAGAAAATGCCGTTATTAGCCTCAATCCCACTTGTTATCGCGCCATTAACAATCTTTGCGTTGTCATCAATTGTTGTAAATAAAGGTTGTGCGTATTTAAAGTCGGTAAGTTTTGTACCATGTATTGATGGTGCAGCTGTTACAGAGTTATTGAATAAAGTCGCGAGTAAAAAGAAAGAAAAAAATATGCACCACACAAATGAATAAAATTGATTATGTTTTAAAAAGATCACTCGGAGCACTTTTTTAAATAAGCTATAGCTATATTATTGAACACCCTGCAATAAATGCAAGTAAACAATTTGAGGTTTATGATCATAATAATAAAAATAGCTCACTTTATTTTTATGAATAAATTTTTAAGTAGGTGACGAACAGTAGACTAATGGCCACCTTTTAAAGCGGTGTGTTACTTGCGCCATAGTACGTTACGAACAATAAATGTGCCATAACGTACAGGTTTTACTTAGAAGTTAAGGGCCTATTTGGCTTTGATGTACTTTTCGCTTAGACAGCAAATAATACGCCACAGGGACAAAATAAAACGATAGCATTGTTGTCAACACCGTTCCACCTGCAATGGCTACGGCAAATGGTGGCCAAAAGCCTCCGCCAGCAAGTATTAACGGTAAAAAACCACCAACGGTGGTGATAGTGGTAGAGCTGATATGGCGTGAGCAGGTCATTACTGCGGCAACGATTTTGCTTTTGTCAGTAAGTGCTTGAAGCGAGTTGAGCTCTGACAAAATGACAATAGCAGCGTTAATAGCCAATCCCATTAAACCTAATAAACCGATGATTACAGTAAAACCAAACGGGTAGCCGGCAATAAATACACTAAGCAAACCAAGCATAGCTGCTTGCAAGGCGTTGATTAAAATCAATGCGGTGGTCGTAAATGAGTTAAATGACATAACCAGCACGGTGATCAATAACACTACTATAATACCCACTTGCCCGAGTAATTTACCGACCGCCTCATTGCGTTTTTGTGATTCACCACCTAGCTCTAGTCTGTAGCCATGAGGTAACACAAAGCCTGATTGTGCAATTGTTGCGGTTACATCATTCAATACCGTTTGCGGTAATACGCCGGTTGCTAAATAGGCTTCGATAATGTTAACTCGCTCACCATCGCGACGAGCTATAGATCCGCGAGATGGGCTTAATGTTGCACTGGCAAATGATTCAACCAATAGCGGCTGTGTAGTGTTTAATTGAGTGGCGTTGGCTGCTGTATTTAATTGCGTACTAAATAAGGCGCTAATATCGTCTCTGCGGTTATCCGCGACTCTAACGCGGACAGGGACGGTTTCTGTGTTATCAATAATACTACCTACGACCACTCCATTAAACTGGCTTTGCAATTGTGTTGCCATACCGCTGAGGCTCAGTCCTGCATGAGTAAGAGCGGCTTCATCAGTATTTAGCCACAGTTTTGGTGAGCCAGATAAGAGTGTTGGCCGGGTATGAGTTATATCGTTATGGGCGATTAATTGGGTTCGTAACTGTTGCCCGAGATCGGCCAAAGTATCGAGATTAGGTCCGTAAATTCGCATTTCAATTGGCGCATTAAATGGTGGGCCCTGTTCGAGTTTTCTTACCAGTGTTTGCGCATGTGGAAACTCACTGTCTAGCTGATGTTGTAACGCGGTGATCAATTCATTAGCACGCCTAAAATCGGTGACTTTGACCATCGCTTGCGCGTAATTATTTGCGCCGCGGTTACGCTGCATCATGTTGTAATAAAAGCTTGGGAAATTTGTGCCTATCATCCAATCAAGTTTTTCTATTCCTTGGGACTTGCGAATGTGGGCGTCCATTTCTTTGATTGCTTGACGGGTGGATTCAATACTTACTTGCGGGGCAAAGTGCACTTCAATTTGAAACATATCGCGGTCTGAAGGCGGGAAAAATTGCTCGGTGAGTTGCCCTGCACCGAAAAAGCCAGCAACGGGAAATATAAACACTAGCAGCAATGTGAGTTTTGGTTTTGCTAGGCTATATTTTAATGTAGCTGCAAAGCGTTTACTGAGCTTTGGTGTGCGTATACCTTGATAAAATATGCCTGTTCGTTGCTCGTTATTTATAAATTGCCCAGCAAATACTACAACCAATGAGTGGGAAATTATGTACGAACCAATCAACGCAAAAATCACGCTTAGGGCGATGCCGCCAATAAACTCTCCTGAAGCACCGGGCATCAAAGCAATAGGTGCAAACGCTAAAATCGTGGTGAGGGTTGAGCCAAGTAACGGTAGCCAAAAATGCGCCACGGCTTTTTCAACTGCAGCAATAGCATTGAGTCCTTGCTGACGATAGCGCTGTACTGCATCAGTGATCACAATGGCGTTATCAACCATAATTCCCAGCGCAACAACTAAACCGGTGACTGACATTTGGTGGATGGGTAAACCATATAAGTGCATGCTTACCAGGGTGAATAATACCGTGAGCGGTAATGCAGTACCTACAATTAACGCGGCTTTGAAGCCTAAGGTAATAAATAATACAGCTAATATAAGTATAAAACCTACGGCAATATTACCGAGTAAATCACCTAAGCGTTCTTGGGTATAACCACGTTGATCAAAAATGTTTTGTAGTTCAATTTGATTGGGCAGTTCTAGCTCAAATTGTTGTACAACGACATCGATTTTATCTGAAAATTTATCAATACGTAATTTAGGTAACATACGAATGGCGATATATAGGCCTGGTTTACCATCAATTAATGCAATTTCACTGACTGGGGTTTTAATTGTGCGTGATATGTCTGCGATATCAGAGAGTTGATATTGGCTAGCAGTGTGATTACTACTGACGGGAATTGCACCAATACGTGCAACAGAATCAAAAGCACCTGTAACCTCTATTTGCATTTGTGACTTATCATTGGTTAATGTGCCCGCAGCCACTTTTGCATCAGCGCCCTTTATTGCTGCATGAATATGAGCTTGCGAAATACCAGCAAGGCTGGCTTTTTGTTGATCGACAGTAACACGAATTTCTTCTTCGGCTTGGCCAAATATATGTACAAGCTCAACGCCGGAGACGTTACGCAATTGGTTTTGTAACTCTTTAGCGTAGCGATTAAGTGTTGCCATTGTAATAGAGTCGTCGCGTGCATTAACAGATACAATTCGGGTGTAAGCGTATCCGCGCTCGTCATCAAGTAGCGGCTGTGCAGCGTTTTCGGGAAGTTGACTGCGAACATCACCGAGTAAATCACGCATCCGTGACCAAACCGGTGGTGCATGGGTTATCTCATCTTTTAATTCGACGGTAATGACCGACAATCCTGGGCGAGAAATAGACGATACATGTTTTACTTCGGCTTGTGATTTAAGTCGTTGTTCGATTTTTTCACTGACTTGCACTTCCATACGCTCGGCACTGGCACCGGGTAATGCTGTGGTAACAATAGCTAAACGATTCGATATACGCGGATCCTCAGTACGCGGTAGGCCATTAATTGCGGCTAAACCACTAACAATAAGCAACGCAACCAGTAACGCCTGAAAGCGGCCATGGTTAAATAAATACTGGATCATCACAACACCTTAGTCGGTTTATTTTCAACAATATTAACTAAAATATTGGCTGATAACTTATGCATGCCATTGGCTACAATTTGATCGCCATCTTGCAGTGGCGCACCAATAAATGCGTAACCATCATGAGCATAGTAAAGTTGAACTATGATAGGTTTTAAAATGTTGTCTGTAATTTGGTAAACTTGCCAAGTACCACGAATACCATCTGCAAGGGCATCTAGTGGCACCCAAAAACCGGTTTGTTGTTGATATTGATGCAGTGCTAATTTTGCTAACTGACCGGAGTAAACCACTGCGTGGTTAGGTAATGAAAAGCGTATGGTTAAGGTTTGCGTTCGTGAGTCGATACTCGCACCTTTACTGAGTGATTGTGCTGCAAAGGTTTGCCCAGCTATTTCAATATCCATGCTATTTTTAATGGTACTTTTTAATGTGAGTGGAATACCTATGCTTACTTGCGCGTGTTGGTTTTCGATTAAACGAACAATGGGTGTAGCTGCTGCGACAATCTCGCCTTGTGATGCAAAGCGTTGGCCTAAAATACCATTAAAGGGAGCTGTTAAATGCGCTTTTTGAGTGCGAATACTTACTTCATTTAAACTTGCTTCTATTCCTGTGAGTTCGGCATTAAGTACTGCGATATTCGTTTTAACTTGATCAAGGGCGGAGGTGGCCGAGTAATTTTTTTTATCAAGCTCTATTAAACGGTTTTTTTCCAGTTTAGCTAATGTAAGCTGTGCTTGAGTTCGTTGTTTTTGGGCGTGTAGTTTTTGTTTTTCAATGGCTAAAAGCTGTGTATCTTGACGTGCAATGACCTCACCTTGTTTAATTGTGTGCCCTTGGTCAAAATATATTTGTTCAATCTTACCCGAAAATTCAAAGCTCAATTTGGCGTCATGTTGTTTAATAACTTGACCGCTGAGCTTGCGCGTTTGATTATAGCCAGCTTGTTTTTTTACCGTGTAAGCTGCCACATGGACAAGGTTTTGAGCGTTATTTAAAAAGGGGGCAAGTAAAATTATTGCTCCAAACAGGTGTTTTTTCATCGGTATATCCATATTGTAGTCACGCTAAATGAGCCTGTATTACATACGTATTAAACGTGCAGCACTTTGCTACACACGCAGAATGATTTAGAATTGGACTAATGAGTCTAATTTTGAATAAATATAAACCAATCAAACTAGACTGTCTAGTTTGATTTGAGGTGATAATGGAAATAACGACCCTGAGCCGTTCAGAACAAAAACGACAGCAGATTATTAAAGCTGCAACCACATTATTTATGGATAAAGGCTTTCCTAATACCAGCATGGATCAAATTGCTAAATTGGCTGAGGTTTCTAAACAAACTGTTTATAGCCACTTTAAAGATAAAAATAACTTGTTTGTTGAAACAATAACGGCACATTGTTCATCGTCTAATTTACGAAAAGAACAATTTGACGTCGGACAAAGTGTTGAATCGAATCTTTTACGAGTAGTGACTAATTTTATTGCTTTAGTCTTTTCGCCAGAAGCGCTGAGAGTGTACGACACATGTGTTGCACATAAAGATGAATACCCAGAGTTAGGTGTGTTCTTCTATGAAGCTGCACCAAAAATGGTGCTACAGCAAGTTGAAACCTGCTTGCAGTGTATGGCGCAAGAGGGCTTGCTCAATATTGAAAATTCAACATTTGCTACTTTACAGTTATTAGGCATGACACAAGGGGATTGGAAAATGCGCCATGCTTTAGGCCAGGCTAAAGAAGGAGAGTTACCACCTGATACGTATATTCAAGACTGCGTATCACGTTTTATTAAAGCATATAGTTAGATGTCTGAAGCAAGTACCCTAATAACACCTTACTTTAAAAGAGAGGTGTTATTAGGGGGAGCTTTTTAGGGTTGCATTACAAACTCCGTGCCGCGATTAAATAGCCCAAAGATTGCGAATATCAATTTTAAAAGCTCAATGGGCTCTGTTGCATAATTATACTCAGAGCCTTTAAATGGTTCGTTTAAGTTCTGAAAAAATCAACTGTTTCATTCATTCCTCTTGCTTGTTCTGCCATTGATTCACCGGCAGCGGCAGCCTCCTCAACAAGTGCTGCGTTTTGTTGCGTCATTTCATCCATTTGAGTAACGGCTGAGTTTATTTGTCGTATACCATCAGATTGATGTCTCGCTGATTCTGCAAGCTCTTGCATCATATCGCGGACTTTAGCATTGGATTCGACTATTTCGCGTAATGTATCACCCGAACGATTGACCAGCTCGGTGCCTTCGGCAACTTTGACCTGACTATCACGAATGAGATCTTTAATACCTTTTGCTGCACTAGATGAACGTTGTGCTAAGTTTCTTACCTCACCAGCGACGACTGCAAACCCTCGACCTTGTTCACCCGCTCTTGCGGCTTCTACGGCGGCATTCAATGCTAGTAAGTTTGTTTGAAAGGCTATTTCGTCAATCACAGAAATAATCTCGGCAATTTTTTTACTTGAGTCGTTTATTTCGCGCATCGCACTAACTGCTTGGCTAACAATATTGCCGCCTGATTCCGCTCGTTCTTTTGCTTCTTGGGCGAGATCGTTAGCCTCCTCTGAACGGACCGCACTTTGTTGC
The DNA here is from genome assembly GCF_045064175.1 of Pseudoalteromonas sp. Ld20. NCBI lineage: Bacteria > Pseudomonadati > Pseudomonadota > Gammaproteobacteria > Alteromonadales > Pseudoalteromonadaceae > Pseudoalteromonas > Pseudoalteromonas sp. Ld20. The sequence continues at coordinate 178,420 of NZ_JBISHB010000024.1, read as the reverse complement.
ACTATTTCAGTTATTTCGTCCATGCTTGCAGAAGTTTGTTCCAAACTGCTTGCTTGCTCTTCAGTACGTTGACTTAAATCAGCATTACCTTGAGCTATCTCGTTAGCACCTTGAGAAATACTGCTAGCAGCAGAACGAATACCAAAAATAATTTCGGTTAATTTATCTGCTGTTGCATTGGTATCTTCTTTTAATTGACCAAACGTACCAGCGTACTCATTGGTTATACGTTTTGATAAATCCCCTTGTGCCATTGCACCAAGCATTAAGGTTACATCGTTAACAGAAACTTCTACGGTCTCTACGAGTAAGTTTAATCCGGTACTCAGTTTTTCAAAAAATCCTGATTTACCCTGAATATCTATTTTTTTACTTAAATCGCCGTGCGATGCAGCATGAACTATTGTGTCTATCTCTTTTTCTATATTTACTTCAGCAGTCCTATCAACCCACTCAAGGACGGTGCCAATGCGATGATTATCAACAAAAATAGGATTTGCCGTGAGTGCAAAGACACTGTTACCTATATGCTCTGTGCTACGGTATGTACTTGTTAGTGCCTCAAAGGTGTGTTTTTGTTGCTCTGGTTCAAGATAAAACTGTTCAATACTTAAGGTAAAGAGGTTTTGTGCATCAAAATTGTTTATGTGAGTTTTAAGATCTGCTTCAACATTATTAAACATTGTTTTTAATTCGTTATTGGCATAGATAATATTCAGATCAGGATCTGCGATCATGACATTACCAGATACACTATCTAGGGCGTATTTAACCCGTGCATTTTCAGATGCGATACGTGTTTTTTCTTGTTCTTGTGCAAGCCATTGTGTTTTGTCTTCCCACTCAATAACGGTACCTACGCGTTCATCATTAACATTTACAGGGCTCGCCACAATACTAAAAGTATGACCCGCAATAATAAGCTCTGTTTTAATACTACTTTGTTGATCATCAAACTGGTTTAGTAAATCACTGAAGTGCGAAAAGTGAGTATCGAGTTTTGCGCCTAAAACTGCCTGTACAGTGAAGTCTGAAACCACAGATTGGATTGCATTTTCAGCCTCTGCAAACATGGTTTTTATAGCGTCATTTAGATAAATCACATTGTATGATTTGTCGGTGATCATTACTCGGCCGGATGAGCCATCTAAGGCATATTTTACACGGGCATTTTCAGATGCTATACGTGTTTTTTCTTGTTCTTGTGTGAGCCAATCTGTTTTATCTTCCCATTCAAAAACGGTCCCAACACGCTGGTTATCAACGATCACAGGGCTTGCAACCAAAATAAAAGTACGGCCACCGATAACAAATTGGCCATTAAAAACATTCGTTAAGTGATTGATATCGTTTTGTATAGTTTTAAAATAATCAAACTGGGTCGCCAGTGGAGTATTGATGATTTGCTTTGCATTAAAGCCAGGTGACTCTGTGCGGATGTCTTTCTCGATATTACTAAACATCGTATTTATGGCATCATTCATATAAATGACATTATGATCTTTATCAGTAATCATCACGCTTGAACTGGCGTTATCGAGCGCATTTTTAATGCGCGCATTAACTTGTGCAATACGACGTTCTTGCATTTCTTTGTCACGACCGATTTTTAAGTTATCTCGCATTGATAACATTGATTTGAACACTCCCTCGGGTTTGTGTTCGTCGTATTCTTGGTCTAGATCACCTTTAGCAATAGCCAGTGCAATGTGCTCAAGCTCAGTAGGATCTTTGCCAAGTTGCTTCATAACGACTTTCGTTAAGAAAAACACAATAACAGCACTGAGCGCTAAAGCGGCACTAAAGAAGATTACAATTTGATTGATTGCATTTTCGTTTTTAGTTTTTAACTGTGGGCCAAGTTGATCTTGGTCACGCTTAACTGAGAGCTTTAGATCATCAACCAAGCTTGCAAATTTAGGCCCTATCACATCAAGGGTATTGGTTACTTTATCGTTTCTATCATTAATAATATTAACGGTTTGCTCAAAAGCATCTAAATAGCTATTTCGATTATCATTTACTTTATTGATCAAGGATTGGCTATTGCCAGCAGCAGAGGCCGTTTGAAGTTGTGCAATTTGAGTATCGAATGCTGAAAATTCTTGACGTACACGTTGCGCAGCGCTTTCTTCATTGCTTTCTAGAAATTTAATAACGTAAAGTCTACCAAGTAACAAGTTGCGCATTGCCAGCCCAGCCAAATGTGCGACTTGAATATTGTTACTATTTGAAGCGCTTAACATTAAATCGGTGAGATCTTTCTCCATTTGTGGGCCGAGGGTATTGAGTTGTTCATTAACCAATATGTTTCGTTCAACTCTGTATTGTTTAATTACGTCAAAAGTTGCGTTGTAGGTATTTATTTCTAAGCTCAACTCTGAAACCATTTCAGCTCTTTGGGGGTTATTAATTTCGGTTTTGGCCTTTTTGAGTAGGGCATCAACATCATTAAAATATTGTGTGTATTGTTCAATATCTTTGTTACTGCCGGTGAGCAAAAAATCTTTTACGTTCATACGCACCATAAGCATATTTGATTGTAAAATTCCGGCAAGATTACTATCTCGTGCTAGTTCGCGATAATCTTTAAAACCATCAGAGGCGGACTTTAATGCGAAAAAGGAGGTTAAACCGATAATGGCAAGAATGATCATCACTGCAGAAAAAGCACCGATCAATTTGGCACGTAACGAGGTTAATAGATTAAATGAGGAGCGTGTTGAGGCCATACTATTCCCTTATACCCTGTAGTTAAGTTAGCTAAAAAACTAATGTCACACAGAGTATAGGCAATAAAATGAAATAGTATGAAGAAAAAGGGACATCAAATAAACCCACCATTTAATATCAGTGGGTCATAATGTATTAGGGCAAGATAAATTCATCAATTGATTGTTTTGTTAATTTACCAATTTGCATAAATGTAAAAATAATCGCGCCAATAAGCATAACCATAGTTGGCAGTACAATGACGGGGTAGCTCAACCATGTCATACGGCCTAGTTCTTCTGCGTAAGCGGTAGTGCCAGCGGGGCTCACTACAATCGCTTTTGCTAAAAAGTAGTTTAACGTTGCAGATAAAAAGAACGCACACGCTACAATGAATCCAGCCAAGCGCATTTTAGCATTGAACACAGCCGTATTATTATGTTGCTCTAATACACTTGCCAATTTTTCTGTATCAAGAATATCTGGGTTGATCAAAAGTTTACGTATTAAAGGGTAAGGAGTGTATTGGCTGATCAGTACAATCACGCCAATAATAGCCGGCACCATTGCTTCTTTAATCGCAATATAAGATGGATCTAACTTCAATAAGCTGATGCCGCCCGTTAGTAATACGCTAATGATGCCCAATACTGAGAAAAAGTTAACTTTCCCAGATTGCTTAAGCTCCCATAAACCAAATAGTATTGGAAATGCCAGTGCGACCACGACAGCCCACACTGGACCGAGCGTGTCAGCAGTGCTAAAGCGACTTAAAATAATCGCAGGTAAAATAATATTAAAAATGATATTGCTAAAAAAATTATTTTTTTTTGTTTTTGTGGTCATTTAGGTACTTGTCCTTAACATCAATTGAGCAAAGTATACCAACTATCTCTTTACTGCGTCACTACTCGCGGTGAGGTATCTATAAAATTAGTATCTTCAGTACCAGTACCAGTACCAGTACCAGTATCAGTATCAGAATTAAATAAATAGTTGTTAAAGCTTATTTTCTTACTACATTTTAACTGTGTAATGAAAAAGTAATAAACATGGAATACGTTATTATGAACAGTATTAAATCAAAGCTTATGTTGACTGTTATTGGGGCATTTATTGCAATTGTGTTTGGTGCTCTATTCGCATTGTCAGTTGTAAAGGGGGTGGCTAAGGATTTAGATGATTTAATAAATCAAGAGTTACAGTCACGCCAGCAAGTTAGCCAAGTATTGATCGAGTTTAAATCGCAAGTTCAAGAGTGGAAAAATATCCTCATTCGTGGCTTTGATGAACCTCAATATGACAAATACCTGACGCGATTTAAAGCGCGAGAAAAAGACATCGTACGTTTAACCGATAGTTTGATAAACACATCTCACTTACCTGCAGCGATGATTAAACAGTTACAAACGTTTAAAAGCGAGCATGCCAAACTGGGTAAGCAATATATGATAGGGCTTGAGCAATTTCAACAAGCCGATTTTAATACGCAAGCAGGTGATAGAGCAGTAAAAGGGATTGATAGGGCATCGGCTATGCTGCTAGAGGAGCTAAACAATAGTATTGATGAGTTAGTGAGTGAAAAAACTGAACAGCTCATTATTAAAAAAGAAAAATTTATTACGCAAAGTACAATCGCTTTAATCGTTTTGGCATTTTTTATTATCGTTATTATGACTATTTACGTGCAAAAATTGATTATTAGTCCAATTTTAAGTGCTTCACATATTGCTGAACAAATTGCAAAAGGCAATTTTTCAAATACTATTTTGGTTAGTAGTCATGACGAAATAGGTAAATTACTTATTAATTTAAATACGATGCAGTCAAATCTTGATGACATGCAATGTGATTTAAAGCTAAAAGTTGAACAACAACGAGAGCAGGCTCAAGAAAATGGTCGTATAAAGCAAGCATTGGATAACGCCACGTCACCTGTCATGCTAGCAACTAAAAGTGGTCAAATAATATATGCTAACCAACAATGCCACGCGTTATTTACAACCTACGAAGACATCATAGGATATAAAGACGTATTAGAAGTGGCAACGATTGATAAGCTATTTATTAACCAAACGCAACTTTCCACATTACAACAAGCGCACTCTGAGCAAGTGTGCTGCGAGGTTACATTTGCTCATATTGTATTTAATATTATCGCTAACCCTGTGATTGATGAAAGTGGTAAAACATCAGGCATAGTTTATGAATTAACAGATTTAACTCAGCAACGACAAGCTGAGTCACACATAGACAGTATCATTAAAGCTGCGGTAGCAGGAAAGCTTGGATCTCGCTTAAGTACAGTTGGTTACACGGGGTTTATGTTGACGCTTGCTGATGGTATTAATCAGATGTTAGATGCAATTGTTAGCCCCATTCATCAAACCCGTGATTATCTAAATCAGATAGCAAAAGGGGATATACCAACCGTAATAACCGGACAATATAATGGCGAATTTTTAGAAATAAAACAGAGTCTTGAGACATCAACCAAAGCAATCATACAGTTAATAGACGATACAAATATGCTGGTGGCGGCTGCATCACACGGGCAGCTTTCAAAGCGCGCCGAAGAAACGCATCACCAAGGTGATTTTAAAAAAATAATACATGGTTTTAACTCAACACTGGATTCAATTATTGAACCTGTACAGTTAACAACAAAGTACCTTGATAGTATTTCAATTGGAGTGCTACCCACTGATTTAAGTACTAATTATCGAGGGGATTTTTTACAAATAAAACACAGCCTTGCAACGAGTATTGAAGCTATACACAATATGGTGCAAGACAGTACACAATTAGCAAATGCTGCAAGTTTAGGTGATATAGACTGTAGAGCTGAAGAAAGTAAGCACTCAGGAGAGTTTCTCGTTATTGTCAAAGGTATTAATAGAACACTCGATGCAATATCAGCCCCATTAAACGAATGTATAGCGGTTATGCACGCTGTTTCTGAAGGTAATTTAACAAAGCAAGTGCAAGGTAATTATGAGGGACAATTTGAGCTGCTTAAGCAATCAGTAAATATCAGTGTAAGTAACTTATCTCAAATGGTCTCTTTAATAACGGCAACCGCAGATACAATTACAAACTCTTCGCATAATATTCGTTCAGGTATGAGTGATTTAAATATTCGTACAGAATCTCAAGCTGCTTCCATCGAAGAAACAACCTCTTCTATGAGTGAGATCACAGAAACAGTACAAATTAATACTCAAAATGCACATAAAGCAAATGAGCTCGCCGTTTTAACTGATAGTCAAGCCCAACAAGGCGGAAAACTTGTCACCAGTACCGTCGATGCGATGCAAGAAATAAGTAAAAGCTCTGCTGAGATATCAAATATTATCGAGGTGATCAACGAAATTGCTTTTCAAACAAATTTATTAGCACTTAACGCCGCTGTTGAAGCTGCACGTGCAGGGGAGAAAGGGCGCGGCTTTGCTGTTGTAGCTGCTGAGGTAAGGCATTTAGCACAGCGAAGTGCGGACGCATCCAAAAATATAGCAATTCTTTTAAATGATAGTTCAGATAAAGTAAGACATGGCATGGAGTTAGCGTCACAATCAGGAAAAACATTAGTCAGTATTGTTGCCAGTATTAAAGATTTAGCTGCTTTGATGCATGATATTGCGACAGCAAGTAGTGAGCAATCAAGTGGGATTGCTCAAATTAACAGTGCAGTAAAACAAATGGATAGCATAATACAAATGAACAGCGGGTTAGTTGATAACGCTAATGCGTCAAGTAACAGCTTGTCTCAAGATGCTGAAGAATTGAAGAAACTTATGTATCAATTTACGGTTTAATCGTCGCTTAGTGTCGTGATATGTGAGAGTTTTAACGCACGGATCACAACGTTTTTATTTGGCTTATTTTAGTATGATTCAATACAATCAGGCAGCTATAACACTATGCTTCCACTTGGACGACGATCCACTTATCAATATAAAGCTATGAATAGAATGCTTTTTAGGCAAAATGAACTTTAAAAAGGTAAAACTTAATGTATGTTGCGCTATTATTAAAAAATAACTAGATTTGATGTAGACTTAGAGAACATTAAAATTTAATAATTCTTTATTTGGCGCTATTAGGGCGTGTTGACCTTTCGTGATTGATTTTGCAGCAGTATGTTTGGTATTTAGGCAAGGCAGCGCCTATGCAGTGTGGTTGTTCCCCATAAATAGGCGATAACGCAGTATAAATGTCAAACATGCGCTGCCCAAAGGGTTCTTCCTAGGGGCGATTGACTCTTTGTTGCTCGGTTTTTACTTAGCCCGCTAGGTTACAAACCTCGCGCCGCGATTAAATCGCCCCTAGATTGAACAAATTTCAATCCACAAAGGTCAACACGCCCTAAAGGAATAAATAACTTTACGTTTTAATAGTCAATACATATTGGTGTGTGAGTAACCTTGAAGAAAATTAAAAATAAGGAATTTTCGATTGAATTTTCTTAGACGTTTCCATGATATCGTATCTGATCAGAGTAAAAACTTTGATGAAAAAATACATAAGTTACTTATATTTGGGTTAGATGTTTTTAACTTAGATATTGCGATTATTAGTGAAATTGAGAATAGCACGTATAAAGTGCTGTATGTGATCACACCCGATGATTCTTTAACACCAGAGACTGTTTTTGATCTAGATGGCACTTATTGCGTACATACATTAACAGCTGATGCGGCGCTTACCTTCCACAAAGCTTCAACAAGCAGCATTGCAAATCATCCCTGTTATTTAAACTTTCAACTTGAATCGTATATTGGTGCGCCAATTAAAGTTGGCGCTAAAGTATTTGGTACTGTCAACTTTTCTTCTCCTAATGCTTCAATGCCTTTTACTCAAGAAGCGCATGACTATGTTGAGTTATTTGCGCAGTGGCTTGGCTGCGAATTTGCACGAAAGATAGCCAATGAACAGTTATTAAAAAACAATAACACACTGTTGAAACTAGAGAATGTGGCAAATATTGGTTCTTGGGAAGTTGATTTAGTTAAAGACAAAATTATCTGGAGTGAACAAACTCGCCGTATTCATGAGGTGCCTGATTTATATGTACCAGAGTTAGACTCCGCGATAGCGTTTTTTAAAGTGGGTAACAGCCGTGAAAGCATTAGCCAAGCTGTGGAGTCCGCAATTGAAAATGGTGATAAATGGCATCTGGAGCTCGAACTAACTACAGCAAATAATAAGGAGATATGGGTTTCAACATTTGGAGAGGCTGAATTTACAAATGGTTGTTGTATAAGGTTGTTCGGCACCTTACAAGATATTACCGAATCAGTCATGCTTCGCGAAGAGCTAAAGAATAAAAAAGCCGAAGCTGAGCGAATGTTAGAAGACAGAAGTATGCTACTTGCAAAAATAAGCCACGAATTGAGAACGCCACTTAATGGCATTACAGGCATGCTTACAACGCTTTTAGATGAGCATCGTGAAGAGAAAAGAGTTGAAAAGCTCAAAGTAGCACTGAGAAGCGCCGATATATTACTCAGTATAATTAATGAGGTTCTTGATTTTTCAAAAATAAATCATGGAGAGCTGAAGCTTGAGCCAAACCATTTTTTATTAAAAACGATATTTGTAGATCTTGGGTCGTTGTACATTCCTTTATTTAAAGATAATAAAGTCAATTTTCAAACATGCATAACAATTCCTGATGATTGCTGGGCTTATTGTGACAATGCGAGACTAAGCCAAATTGTTTCAAACTTATTAAGTAATTCTTTAAAATTTACTGAAAAAGGCGAAGTGAAATTTAGTGCTGATGTTAGCGACCTAGATGACAAGTATGCATTGCATATAGAGATAAGTGATACTGGTAGAGGGATGACAAAACCTTTTCTGGATTCGTTATTTTCACCTTTTACTCAAGAAGTTGATGCAAAAAGAAGTAAAGGCGGTACGGGATTAGGATTAGCAATTGTTAAAGAACTCATTGATTACATGAATGGGACTATCAGTGTAAATAGCGAATTTAATAGTGGCACTACGTTTATTATTGATATTCCACTTGCTGTCGGAGAAGCCCAAATTGAGAGTAATCAACGTTTGAATGTTGATATAGACGCTACCAATCTATCCGTCTTGGTTGTTGATGATAACCAAATAAACAGGTTTGTACTCGATGCATCTTTAGAAAAATTAGCTATTAAGGCTGATTTTGCGGTGGACGGGGAAGATGCAATTTTAAAATGCAAGCAAAGGAAATATGATCTTATTTTTATGGATTGTGTGATGCCACAGCTTGATGGTTTAGAAGCCACTAAAATTTTGCGCGCTGACAATATTTGTAACCACGAAAGTACCTTAATTGTGGCTTTGACAGCAAATACGTCGTCAACAGATAAAGTCGCTTGTAAAGAAGCAGGTATGGATATGTTTATCTCAAAACCATTTAAATTGCACTCTATTGAAGATGCTGTTGTGACCGCTATAGCAAAGCTAAATTAATTGCCTAGGGTGTTTTTACCTTTGTGGATTGAAAAATATTAATACTGAAAAGTGATTAGGCCTTAACGCATTGGTTTATATAGAAAGAAAAATACAATACCACCACACGTAAAATTGAGAACATAATATGTTTATAGGGAAATTATCAGAAAAATCAGGTGTTAGCGTTAAAACAATTCGTTTTTATGAAGAAATAGCACTCATAAAACGCCCACAAAGAAGCGGTAAATACCGTGTTTATGATGATAGCTACATTGAAATATTAACGATGATTAAGTTGGCTAAAACCTACGGCTTTACTTTAAAAGAGTTAACGGCGCTCGCCACAGAAAAAGCACAGCATGGGCTTATTCCTATTGATCTTTTACGAAATGAAATCGATAAAAAACGAGAGATCCATATTAAGCATATCCAAGAAATTGAGTTAAAACTGGTTGGTTTGACTGACTTGGAAGCTCGCGTAGCCCGTTATAACCAATGTTTATTAGAGGACTCTTAAAAAGCCGTTGACTCTCCCCTATAGAGGAGACTTTAGAATTTCACCTTAATCAAAAAAGGTGAATGAATATGAAAATAGCTTTTGTAAGTGGTGCCACCTCAGGAATCGGTTTGGCTTTCGCTAAAGAACTATCAGCTCTGGGATATAGTCTTATTTTACATGGCAGAAGTGCAGATAAATTAACGTCAATAGCGCGCATATTACCGAGTGTACGCTTAACACTTGTTGCTGATCTTGCTAATGACAATGATGTAAAAGCAATGCTTGAGGAGCTAGAAAAACAAAAACTTGTCATTGATATAGCGATTAATAATGCAGGCTTTGGCTTATATGGTAAACACTTAGCGCTTAAAGTGAGTGATATTAACGCCATGATAGCTGTAAATATATCTGCGTTAACAACCCTTACACACTATTTTGCCGAACATATGACGCAACATGGCCGTGGACATATACTCAATGTTGCGTCCACGGGAGCTTATCAGCCGCAGGCTTATATGGCAGCGTATTGTGCAACAAAAGCGTATGTAGCCAGTTTTAGTGAAGCAATAGCGCTGGAAGTACGTGCTGATAATGTCACTGTTACGTGTTTATCTCCAGGGAGGACTGATACTAACTTTTTTGTTTTTGATGGTGCAGATACTTCAAAAAATAATAAAGGCACATTTAGCGCTAAGTATCGAATTAGCGCAAATAAAGTAGCGAAGCTGGGGTTAAAGGCATTATTTAAAGGTAAAATCAGGGAAATTCCATTATTTGAAAATAAATTCTATGTATTCCTCAACCGAATACTCCCAAGGAGTGTTGTGCTAAAAATATATGAGAATGCGATGAAAAGTATTTAGCGGGATATTGTCCTTAGGCTGATAAGTTTAAGGGCGATCACTTTTTAAGCTGCGTGTAATAAATTGAGTTTTTTGTTTTTAAGCTCAACGCAGTTAAATTAAAGGATGTTGTTAGATTGCACTTCGAGGTGTAAATAAACAAGTCTCTTTTTACTAATTGAACGTGGTAAAATTATTATAAATGTGAAGTACATTAATGTGCGGCGCTTTAGCTGTAATAAAAATAATAAAAGGCGACAGCTTATGAAAGCAAAAGAAATAGTTGAATTAGAATTATCAAGTACCGAAACGAGGGAGATCGTAACACCGTTTGCGTTTAAAATTGATCAGGCATTGCTGGGTTTACCTTTGGCAAGCCCTACGCGTAGAGCTGTGGCAATAATTATTGATGTGGCGCTTATATTCTTAGCGGCTAAACTCAGCGCTGCATTAATTGCATTTGTTGCTGCAATGGCTTTTTATAAAGGAACTGCAGGTAAATATCTACCGAATATGTCTTCATTTTGGCACAGAGTATTAAAGATACTCGCAGCAAGCGCATTGTTTACTTGTTCATTGGTATTGCTCTCGGAGGGGATTGACTACGTTGAAGGAGATAGAGTTGTTAATAAGGTGAATAAAGATCAAGACATAGTTTTAAAGTCAGGTGAAAAACAACAAGTTTTGAATTATTTAGAGCAGACCGAAAATGAAAAAAATTGTGATTTTTTGTGTCAACAAAGCGCACTTGAGCAATTAATAGCAGATGTTCCTAAATTACAAGAAATCGCAGAGCAAGAGTACACTGTTATTACGCGAGTTGTATTATGGGCTATGGTTGAAAGACCTGCTAAAGAGCTCGATAAAGAAATTAAAACACCGCCTGTACTGACTTCGCAAAAAACTCAGTCATCAACAAGCATTTTGCAATGGGGTAAAGGAATAATTGAAGATTTAGGATTAGGTTTTGGGTGGGCGGCTGTTTATTTTACGTTATTTTCCTTGTTATGGAGAGGGCAAACCCCCGGTAAAAAGCTATGTAATATTCGAGTTGTCGCACTTAATGGAGACTACCTAAGTTTATGGGATTCATTTGGCCGTTATGGCGGATATGGAGCTGGTTTTGCAACTGGGCTTTTGGGCTTTTTACAAATTTTTTGGGATCCAAACAGGCAAGCCATTCAAGATAAAATATCTGCAACAGTAGTTATTAGAGGTGACTTAAATCAACAAGTTAATGTTGAAACGATAACTAAAATAGTCAGTGATTAATATATATACCTCAACAAGCACTCACCTTGGGAGTATTTGAGTAGGGTTAAGTGGTCGTCATTGATGTCAGTGAGTTGTGTGGGCTATTGTGTTAGGTTGTATTTTAAGGGACGTTTAGCAGGCTTTTAATCGCTATTATTTTTATAGGACAGTAAATGAAATACTTCGCATTATTATTGATCCGCTTTTATCAAAAAAGAATTTCTCCTTATAAAGGGTTTCGGTGTGCGCATGCCGCTCTTCATCAAGGAGTATCATGTTCTGAAGCGGTTAAACACATTATTGAAGAGCATGGCGTGTTTTGTGGTTACCGTTTGGTCAAAATGCGATTCACCGACTGTAAAGGTGCTTATCAACAACTGCATGAAAATGAAGCAAATAAATCTAAGAAAAACGATAAACCTAAAAAAAACGATAAAGATAAATGCAGCGTTGATTGCTGCGATCCAACACTCGGTACATCGAGCTGCATACCAAAAAAAGGGTGTGATTTGCCTAGCTCAGCCTGTGATTGCTCATTGTTTTAATTTAAACAATGAGCGTTTGATTTGCTGTTATTTTAAATAGGCCTCAAGCGCTGCTTTTAAATGAATTTGCATTTCATCCCTGTGGTACTTTCTGACAGAGTAACTTTGTTCAAGGTGAATAAAACGCTTTGAAGATGCGACAGAGCTTGAAGAGCAAGTATTACTTGAACCGTTAGTATAACGTGCCTGTACATTCCACGTACCACCTAAGCTTTTTGTATCATTACCGTAAACACAGGCTTTAATTTTACCCTCTTTTTCAACGTTTCTTTTTAGCTCATGTAGCAGGCTATGTTCATTCTCAGCGGTCGCGTATCTGACACTTTCGCTCAAATTAAGCATCAGTGGATTATCGGTATTACATTGATTTTGCAACTTGGCTAGCGTGGTTTTACCAAAGCCGTGATATTGAATAAATACTGAACTGTCATCGTAATCAGATATGTACTTGTGCGCAATATTAAAGAAAGAATCTGTTTGATGCGCCACATCGCTTGCTTGGTATTTACCATTTGTACAAGTACTTAATGTGTGGCTGCTGTCTCTTCGGGTGCCAGCAAGCATTAATAACTTTGCTTGAGTGTATAAAAATGCATCGATTGATTGAGTGCCAGTAAATGTATCTCTTTTAGGATGAGGTGCCTGCAAGGTGGCATTGAGCCCATCTGGATTGTACACAAAAGTACCGCCGCCTTTGAAGTCAGGGCTAGGTAGCTGTGCTATTTCTTGTAGTAAGTAATATTTTTTATCGGTTTTCGTATCTTTAAACTCTATAACCCGATAGCCGATGTCTTTTGCTAACTCACTTGCAAGTGGATAATTTTGTGCAAAAAATGACTTGAAAACAGCATAAAATATTTCTTGTTCTTTTGCATCGGGCATTGCCCAGCGGTTATCCGCTTTAGCGCCATAGTTAGTTGCTTTTAAATGCCGAGACAACTCGCCAGACATTAACGTTGTCGCTTTACTTGGAAGGCTCATGCAGCATACCAGTAGTAATACAAATTTGCTTAATAGATTAAAAGTAAATGGTGTGTGTAAGCTATATGCACTTTTAGAACGGTTATTAAGAATCATGTATTGTCCAACAAGTTGCCTAATTTTAATTAGGTATAAGTAAATACTGCGTCAAACCAAATCCTTTATGATTGTATGTGTGTATATTGATGCAATTAAAGTATGGTATTTATAGCAGTAAACCCTCCACTATTGCTAGTTATTAATTTAAAAATACGCCGTTTTAACTAGGTTGTTTTTACAGTGAAATGCCTATTATATTTACGTAACATGAATGGTTTCATTAACTTAGTTAACTGGTCTGAACAGGTGTTGATTACTTGCTAATAAAGCCCTTTTCAAAAGGCAAAGCGGACTTGAGTTAAACCTTTTGGTATAACGTATTGAGGTTAACGTTTAAAAAGAGGGATTATTAAGGTTGAGGTTTTTGGTGGTTTTATGAGCCTCATTACGTTAATGTGCTATTTATAAACAAGGAGTTATCGTGATTGAAATTAAAGATCTGTGCTTTAGTCGCACTGATGGTAGTAACAAGCAGCGTATTATAAATAACCTTAATTTATCGATTGATAATTCGCAACAGCTGGCGTTACTTGGGGATAGTGGCTCGGGTAAAACAACCTTATTACATATCTTAGCGGGTTTAATTAAGGCGCACAGCGGGGTCGTTAGTGTTAATGGGCATCTTCTATCATCGATGAACGAGCACGAGCTGACCTTGTATAGGCGAAAAATCGGCTTAATATTTCAGCATTATCAACTTCTTGAGTGCTTAAATGTGAAGCAAAATATTTTATTTCAGCATAAACTTAATTTTCCACATCAAGATGTTGAAGGGTTTGATACTTTAGTTAATGAGTTAGGTTTAGATGGTAAACTTGACTCTTTAGTGCACCAGCTATCTGGTGGAGAGCAACAACGAGTCGGCATTGCAAGAGCGCTGCTTAACAAACCGCAAATAATTTTAGCCGATGAACCCACTGGCAACTTAGATCAAACACGCTCACATCAAGTTGTTAAGTTACTCACCCAGTTATGCCGCAGGAGAAAAATCAACTTAGTTATGGTAACTCACTCTGAAGAATTAACGAGCTACTTTGATGAAGTAAAAGTACTAAGAGATGGTTGCTTTGTATAACGAAATAAAGCTTATTTTAGCCACCCATATTGCGTTTTATCGTCGTCACCCATGGTTAATAGCCTTGTTTTTTATAGGCTTTAGTTTAGGGAGTGCACTATTAACCGCAATCGCAGGGCTAAACCAAGAAGCAAAAAACCGCTATGATAATTCCTCTGCACTTATTAATAATCCTGTTTCACATCTAATTAAGCCACTGGCAGGCAAGGTATATATTAACGGGAATATATGGCTTAAGCTTCGTCAAAAAGGGATTACAACCGCACAGCCAGTACTACGAGGTAGGATAGCAACAAGTGAAGGCACATTAGGGATTCAAGGTGTTGATACGTTATTGTGGTTAAACAGCAAACCATATCAACAAACAGAGATTAGCAGCGGGCAGGCTGGTGGGCCTTTTGCATTATCATCGCTACTTGTTGATTCCCAATTTAAAGATCGTCTTACGACCACAACAGGTGAACGTCTTCCTTTTATATTCCAAAATGAGCGCCACCAACCAAATATATATTTTGCCGATGATATTGGTTTATGGGCAATTACAGATCTTGCGAACGCCGATTATTTATTAGATGCCAAAGGGCAGCTTAGTTTTATTGAATTATCGAATTTAACGCAGCAGCAACAAGCGCAAATACAGTTGTTAATTGCAGGGCGCGCTGAGCTTATAGATGTGCAACAACAAGAGTTTGATATTTTATCGCAGGCATTCTTTTTTAATTTAACGGCCCTGGCGATGCTTGGCTATATTGTGGCGGCTTTTTTAAGTTTTAACGCGATAAAGCTGACGTTATCTGCACGAAGAAAATTACTCCAGCAGTTACATTTATTAGGCTGTAGCACGCGAGGTATTCAAATTAGCTTACTGATCGAGCTAATGGCTTTGAGTTTATTTACAGCTTTACTTGGTACCGCGGGTGGATATGTTATAGCCAATGCACTTGTGCTTGATATTAACAGCACCTTAGTTGGCTTGTATCAGCTGGATAAAGCACTAGTGATTAATTGGCAGTGGTTTAATGTGCTTTTGGGTTTTTCACTAAATATCATAGGCTTGGTTGTTATATTATTAGCGCAAGCAAAACAGATAACAGTGAAAGGCGAGCGGCTTTTTTATACTTTATTAGTGTGTACGTGCGTGGTGTTGATTTGGTTATTAAATTACGCGAGCACTGAACTACAAGCCTTACTCGTGTGTTTTACTATTCTTGTTTTGTTTATATTAATGGTTCCCAAAGTATTATCTGCTCTTGCATGTTTACCAATTCATATACGCAACCCATTAGCTCAGTGGCTACATTGTGATACCCGCTATTACTTAAAAGATTTACATATTGCAGTTGTTGCTATTTTAGTCGCACTCGGTAGCGCTATTGGCATGCAAATTATGGTAAAAAGCTTTAGTAATACTTTAAACGCCCATCTTGAAAAACAACTCAGCGCAGACATTTATTTACGTTCAACATCACTTGATAGCACATTAAGGGACACGTTGAGTAGCGAGTCAGGCGTTAAATTGCTGAGTATTTACATGCAAAGTGAGGGCAACGTTGATCAAATTCCTGCTAAGTTGGCAAGTTTTGGTGAAGGTTCTCAGCACTATCAGCATATTTCACTGACCTCAGCAAAGCTCGTAACTGAGGATGACTTTAGTAATGAGGGCTGTTTAGCCAATGAGCAAAGTAAAATTAAGTTTGGTTTTTCGTTGGGTAATAAGGTTGTATTTAAGCAAAACGCTACACGTTTCACCTGTCGCATAACGGGCTTTTTCTATGATTATGGTAATCCTGCTATTTCTTTATTAACGCAAGAGAAAAGACACAAGAGTACGGCGTTAAACAGTGACTATTTTGGCTATTCAATTCGGTTAAAAGTCGGCACCACCGTTGCGGCGTTTAGTGAACGTTTAATTGAAGATTTTAACCAAGATAGTACACAGATTTTAGATAACAAGCAGTTTAAGCGCTATGCCAAAACATTATTTGAAGACACGTTTGTTGTCACTAAGGCACTCAATAGTTTTATTTTAGCGATTGCATTATTAAGCTTATGTACCAGCTTATTAAGTTTAAGCACTAATCAGTTAAAACAGCTTACTATTTTACGGCATTTGGGCGTTACAAAATACCAGTTACTTGGTATGAAACTTCTGCAAACTAGTGGGGTCGTGCTTGTTACAACTCTATTTGCGATCCCATTAGGGTTTGCTCTTGGGTATGCTTTACTGGCATTTGTCATGCCGATAGCCTTTGGGTGGACGATTCATTTTAGCGTTGATTTTATGCATTTATTATTGACCTGTTTAACGCTTGTAGGCGTATCAGTTGTATGTGCTTACTTACCTATTCGACGAATAATAAAACAAGAATCGCAGGAGCACTAAGGCATGCTAAAAAATAGACTATTCAGTGTATTTGTTTTATGTATTTTATGTGCATGCCAACCAGCTGAACAGCAAAAAAGTAAGAAAACAGAGATGGGCTCTGCATTACAAGTGTCGATAGGGGAACCTGTTAAACCAAGTGAAATCCTTAGTTTTCCTCAGGACCACGGTATTCATAACAAGCAGGGCATTGAGTGGTGGTATCTCACTGCTAATTTAAAAACAGCAAACAATGAAACATTTGGTGTGCAATGGACATTATTTCGTACGTTAATGCCAAGCAAGATTAATTCACAGTGGTGGGATAATAACCTTTATTTTTCTCATTTTGCTATGCAGAACAAACAAGAGCATATTGCTTTTGAACGTTTTGCTCGAGTAGGTCAGGCGAGTGTAACAAGCTCGCCGTTTAATGCTTCAATTGATAACTGGCAGTTAAAAAGTAATGAGAACACATTTTTGCCTTTAACTTTATCAGCTGAGCAAGAGGGTTATGCTGTTGAACTGACATTAGCGCAAAGCCCACTTACTTTGCATGGTGATAATGGTTACAGCCAAAAAACGCAAAGTGGTCATGCATCGTATTATTATAGTTACCCATTTTTGAATGTAACTGGCAAGCTAACTTTTGCGGGCAATCATTACAGCGTCACGGGAAATGCATGGTATGACAGAGAATGGTCTGCCAGTTTACTAGATAAACAACAGCGCGGCTGGGATTGGTTTAGCCTTGTTGACAGTCAATCAGGTGACAAAAAAGGCTTAATGCTGTTTTGCATTCGTGGTGATGATCAAGGTTATGATTATTGCAGTGGGAGTAAAATTTCGGCCAATGGCAAGGTAACTCAAATTCCTCAACAAGATATTACATTGACAGTGATTAATACTGTGAGTTTGGGTAATCGAGATTACCCAAGTAAATGGCAAGTCCAATTAGCTAATAGCGAAGCCATCATTATTGAAAGCATTACAAAGGACTCTCGAAACCAATTATCAATAGAATATTGGGAAGGACGAGTTAAAGCGACTGGCGGCTTTAATGGCAAAGGCTATGCCGAACTCACTGGCTATTAAACGAAAGAGGAAAATATGGAAAATACATTAATTAAAAGGGGGTTTATATTAGCAGCACTTATGAACTTCAGTGTTGTGGTATTTTCACGTGGTTTTACAAATACGGCAATTAATAGTGCGGATCCCGTAGTGATGTCTAATTTTGGGCTTCTCATGATTGTAATGTGGGGGCTTGCGTATCTTTGCATTGGTTTGAGTAATTCAAGCGCGAAGTGGATTTCGGCTGTTTTTGCTGTCGAAAAGCTGATTTATGTTGTTATTTGGATTTTGTGGCATAGTGAAAACAGCGTAAAGGCCGTTTACTCAGAGGATATTCTAGCTGGTGTTTTTTATAGTATCTATGGGCTTAATGATTTAATTTTTATGATATTTTTTGTGTGGGTATTTTATTTATCCAGTAAAAACAAAGATGTTTTACCTTCTACATCAACGTGATCTTAAGTCACTGAGCTTTAATTTTTCGGAATTTTAAATGTGTTTCGACAGCATAAGCTTGTGTATTAATAACGTAGGACTACAAAATTTTAGGACTTATAATGACTAAAGAGCGTGCAATTCCCACATCACGATTTTCACGGTTTGCAAAACTAGGTTCAATGGCAGGAAAAGTGGCTGGTAATATGCTGGTGTCCGGTGCGAAGGGCGCGCTCAAAGGCGAGTCATGGAATAATAAAAACTTGTTGCTTCAACCTAAGAACATTGAGCATTTAGCTAAACAGCTGGCACATTTACGTGGTGCTGCAATGAAGTTGGGGCAGCTATTATCAATGGATGCCGGTGATTTACTGAGCCCTGAATTAGCGAAATTATTGGCGATGCTCAGAGCCGATGCTAACCCTATGCCGCATAAGCAGCTGATTGGCGTTTTAAAAACGCAGTGGGGCGATAATTGGATTGATACCCTTTCTCATATTGAATTACGGCCGTTTGCAGCAGCGTCAATTGGTCAAGTTCATCATGCGGTTACTGAGCAAGGAAATAAGCTGGCTGTAAAAATTCAATACCCAGGAATTGCACAAAGCGTACAAAGTGACGTTGATAATGTGATGACCTTGCTTACTCTATCGCGTTTACTGCCTAAAGACCTTGATATTAAACCCTTAGTGGCAGAAGCCAAAAAGCAGCTACTCGCTGAGGCGGATTACCAGCTAGAAGGCAGTTATTTGCAACGTTTTGGCTCGTTATTAGCGAACGAACCACGCTATATTGTGCCTGCTTTATATGAGCAGTACAGTACAAAACAAATTTTAGCAATGGAGTATGTTGAGGCACAGCCGATTGAGGAGTTAGACAGTTTGACTCAAGCTCAACGCGACCATATTGCGAGTGATTTTATTTCGCTATTTTTCCATGAGTTGTTTGATTTTAAACTGATGCAAACAGATCCTAACTTCGCTAATTTTCAGTATCAAATAGTCTCAGAGCGCATCGTGCTACTTGATTTTGGGGCAACTCGAGAAGTACCTGATAAGCTCAGCGATGGGTATCGTGCGCTTTTAAGTGCCGCCAGTAATAATGATCGCCAGAGTGCTTTTAGTGCAGCAGTGGCTATTGGTTATTTTCAAGATGACATTGTTGATAGCTATAAAAACAACGTACTTGATTTGTTTATGTTAGCGTGTGAGCCACTACGAAGTGAGCAGGCATATGATTTTGGCAGTAGTGATCTTGCAATGCGTTTGAAAAATGCAGGTATGGCAATGAGTACAGATGCACAGCAGTGGCATACCCCGCCGGTTGATGCGCTCTTTATACACCGAAAATTAGCTGGGTTGTATTTAATTGCCGCTAAGTTACAGGCTAAAGTAAATGTAAAGCAGTTATTTCAGGTGTATCGCTAAGTCCTTTTAACTGCAAGATCAGTTAATTAACGGTGGTTAAGCGTTTAATATCGCCCTCTAGCGCTTCCATTTTAGCAATAGTGAGCTCCTCATTGGCGTTTATATCAAAATGCCAAATCAAATTGCCTTTGGCCACTTTAGTTATCTGTTGAGTGGCTAAATTCAATTGCCAAATATGATCGTGTTTTGACCATGATGATTGCCAATACAAGTTATTGTTCTTTATACGTATATTATGAAATTGATTAACTTGTTTATTGGTTAAAGTAACGCTGTTTGCGAGCTGTTTATCAGTCAATTTATTACCAAAGAACATGTTATTAGTCAGCTCAGTTAAATTGAACAACTGATTATTTTTAAGGATGAGCCAGCTTGAATTATAAACATTATAGTAAGCAAGTTGTGCGTCAAGACTAATAGATGAAAGTAAGCGACCTTGCAGATTATATAAATGCACCGTTTTACCATCAAATGCATAGAGTGTGTCCGCGTTATACCATCCTAAATTTTTAATTGACTGATCAAGTGCGCTGGTAAATTGTTGTACCATACCTTGGCGATCGTACAGAGCAATATCCATATCACGGTTTGAAACTAGCATGGATAGATCAGGTCGCCATTCTAAAAATTGCACATACTCATAGCCTTTATGTTGCGATAAGCGCGTGACGTTATTTTCACTGTGTAAATAGACTTCACAAATACCGCTGCGTCGCGACATAAAGGCAGTTTCGCCTAAAGCGTTACTTACGGGTAAGTAGTCAATGCTTGATGTTGAAAAAATAGGTAAATTGTCTTTATCACGAATATTTACCTGCCAGCTCTCAATGGCAGTATACATATCACCAGCATGATCAATTGAGATACTGCTAAATAGGCCCTGCGCGGTGCTAAATATCGGGTAGTGTGTTTTATCTAGTCGTGTTGCTATTAAGCCGTGACGCTGACTGACATCGTTACTGACAATTGTTTGTTGTTGTGGATCAAACGTTGCAAGCCAAATTGGAAAATCCCAGTTGAGTACAGTACGACCGCTTAGCTCAATCAAACTGCTAGTGTGGTCTTTATGATTTAATAAATAATATGTTTTGTCATTCCATGCATTTAAAGCGCCTTTATAGATGCTGTTTTGAGGTAACTTTAAAGGCAAAGGAATAAGAGCATTATTAGTTAATCGATATAAATACGGGACTAGAGTACCGTGTTGTTTAATGGTTAAAATAAGTTCTTTACTGTTTTTCCAAACAGGTTTTTGTGCTAATTCACACGATATGGCTGGGCCATTATGTGCGATAGCGCCTTGCGGGGTGATTATTTTTAAATCGCATTGATCTTCTCGGTATTGCCAATAGGCCAGCAATTTTCCTTCTTTTTGCCAACTAGGCTTTGCAGCACGATAGGTGCTTGGCTGCTGAAATAACACAGTACCTTGCTTATTACTAATCGTGAGTGTTTTTATATCTTTAATGTAGGCGAGCAAATCTGCATGTGGGTGAGCGTCTACATCAAACTCTAACCCTAATGCGTAACTGACATCTTCGAGATGATAAAGTGGTACTTTTATTTCGGGTTCATCGCTATTAAAAAATGCATAGGCACTAAAACACACAATTATTACAGGGAGTAACCACATCCATCGAGTTGAGGGTTGGTTTAAAGATTTTTCATTTTTAGTTGTTGGAATTATATCTGCAAGTGGTTTTGGCAGCTCAGTGCTTACATTGGCAATAAACCGATAGCCTTTTTTAGGCACAGTTTTAATACACTTAGGTGACTTGGTTGAATCATTTAAGACACGGCGTAATTTAGTTAATATTTGATACAAACTGTTTTGCTCAACCACCGTGTTAGGCCATAAGCTTTGTTGGATCAGCTCTTTTGAGATCACTTGATCTGGGCTGGCTAAAAACAACCGCAATAAATGCGCAACTTGAGGCTCTAGTTTATGTACAAGATTGCTTGCAATATTTTTAAGTTCATCGTGCTGTGCGTCAAAAGCAAAGTCATCAAAATAATAGATAGTTACTTTCTCGGCTGTTGGATCTTGGTTGTTATTTATATCTATTGACTGCATTTTTTTGTTACCAGTTTGAATCCACCTAAACATACCGCTATTCAGATAAAAGTCAATAAAGATAAGGGACTAGTCATCTTTATTCAGTAAAAAATCAGATTTTTATGCACGTATTTTTGTTCTTATAAAGAAAATAATTACACAAAGTAGATGCAATGATGAAAACGTTAGTAAGTGTGTCGGCCGCCTTGTTGGTGAGCCAGTCTGTGATCGCAAAAGATATAATAATAGATGGTCAGTTGAACGAGGTTCAATGGCATAACGCGACGGCTTATCATGACTTCTTTAAAGTAGTCCCCGCCACACTGGAAGTAACTCAAAACAAAGTACAGGGACTCGTATTTACCACTGAAGAGGGCATTTATATTGGTTTTAAAAACTTTCAAAAAGAAGGCGACCGTAAAAAGCAATACAACCTACAAGATGGCTTTATGCAAGCTGATTTTAACCGTTTTGTGATAGATTTTTCAGGGGATGGCAGTGGCGCCTATCAGTTTTCGGCCACATTAGGTGGAGGCATTCAAGATGCTGTATTAACACCGCAATTAACCACTGACTTCGATTGGGATGGCGTATGGCAGTCAGCTTTTTATGAGTACCCTGATTACTGGACGAATGAAATATTTATCCCTTGGCAAACGGTTTCATTTAGGCCAAACCGTGATGAACAAGATTTGGCGAGCGTGGGGGTGTCTTTACAATTATATGAATTAGCGAAAAACCATATCTATGGGTCGCAACAGCAGACTACGGGTAAGAGTGATTTTTATTTAAATATGCCGAAAGTACTGGCCCAGATCCCTACTTCTCAGCAGTGGTCATTTGTGCCTTACATAACGTCTGAGCAAAACTTTATTGCTGACGACAATAATGTCGATATCGGCTTTGATTTAATTTACAAACCCGATCATCATCAAAAATTGAGTGTGGCGGTTAACCCTGATTTTGGTCAAGTAGATAGCGATGAGTTGGTAGTTAACTATTCCACAGTTGAAACTCTAACGACAGATAAACGAGCGTTTTTCACTCAAGATATTGGTGTGCTAAATGTAACAGCAGAGCAAAATACGCGGCTTATTCATACGCGTCGTATTGGTGCGGGTAGTGATGATGGTACAGAGCAGATAACACCGATTGATGCTGCCGGGCGTTTTATCCACCAAGGTGAGCATTGGCAATTTGCAGGTTTTGCGGTACATGAAGACGATTTAGAATCAGATGCAGGCAAAGAATTTTATGTGGGTCGAGCACGTTTTCGCCAAGATAACTGGCAATCAGGGCTGCTAGTGACACAAACAGAGCGACCTTGGTTAGCACGTGAAGCAAAAACAGCGGCATTTGACAGCCAATATCAAAGTGAAACGTGGTCTTTACAAAGTGCGCTGTTATTTTCAGATATTCAACAAGGTAAAGTTGATTATGGTACTCAAGAAATTGATCAACAAGGTTATGGCTTAAGCGCTAATGTTAAATACCAGTTTAATCCAAATGTAAGCTTTGCAGGTGACTATTTACGCCTTGATGATCAATTTGAAAATAATGATTTAGGTTATAAACAGCGTAATAACTGGCGAGTAACTGAACTTAATTATAATCATGCGGTTAATTACTCTGACGGTTTTATAAACCAAGTGAAACACAGCATTGATACCAGTTATCAAAGTACCGATAACGGTTTAAAGCTCCCTGCATTACAAGCTTATACAGCATCATTTATTTTAGATAATGGTGCAACGGCCAGTGCATCACTTAAGTACTTTACATCAGGGTGGGATGATTTAATTGGTCGTGGTGTAGGGCTTTATCAAAGTAACAGCACACTTAGTAGCCGACTCTTTTATGGTAGTCCTTATACTGGGGAGTTTAGTTGGGCTGCCAGCTTTCAGTTAGACGAAGAAGGTATTGATGGACTAGCGCAGCAATACGCCGTTGATATGACATGGATGCCGCATCATAACTGGAGCGTTAAATTCAACCAATTTTACCGAATTGGTGATGGGTTAGTGATTGGTACCGACCCAGATCAAGTTACGCAGTTTGACCGTAAATTTTATGTTAGCTATTTGAATGCAGCCGGTTTAATTACCGATAATTTGGAATTAAGCTTTATTTTCCAATGGGTTATTTTAGATGCTAAAACAGATTCAGTATACGATATTTCACAAAACCAGCTAAATAAACAAGTAGGTATAGACAATAGCTTTACTGATCAACGCTTTACAAGTCAAATAAAGCTACGTTATAAGTTAGGTGCGTATTCTGATATTTATTTAGTATACAACCGAGGTGGTGCGAGCTTCGATGATGATGTAGGCTCCCATAAATGGTTACGTAACTTAAATACGTTATGGCAAGAACGCGATCAAGACCAGCTTACCTTTAAAGTGCGTTATTTATTTTAACCAACCGTTTGGGCGTTGCACAGGCACTTTATCTCATCGTTGCTACTTCTTAAGGAGATTGCGTTGTTGCAAAGTCATGCCTTGATATTAAGTTGCTATGCAACGCTGAATTCTGCATATTGAGGTGGCTTAGGTATATACCCAAGCCACCTCAAGGTGCGAGTTTCAGTTGGAATTAAAAGCGATTTAGGCAAGGCATTGATTGCAAATAATAGTGGTTCTATTGTTAAAATCAATAACGCTGTATAAATCGCTTTTAAGCCAACCCGTTGGGCGTTTCACAGGTGCTCACTCTCATCGTTGTTACTTATTAAAAGGGACGGCCATTATTGCAAAGTAATGCCTTGATATTAAGCCCCTTTGAAACGCTGAATTCTGCATATTGAGGTGGCTTGGGTATATAGAGCAACATATCATTATTTTATAATTCGATTCTTATTATGAGGTTAAACAGTAAAAGTACGTTTAAGATATGTAATTTACTCTATAATAAACTATAAATAAGCTTAGCTTCGCATTGCTTACTACATGGATTACGGTAGACCAAACTACGAATTCTAAACAGGAAAAATGGCTGAATGAAAAATAATGAATTATTTTGTCTAACAGATGTACTCGAGTTGATGCTAGATGCGGTCTGTGTTGTTGATAAAAAAGGTCATTTTGTTTTTGTTAGTGCTGCATTTGAAAATATCTTTGGTTACCTTCCAAGTGAAGTGATAGGTAAGCCAATGATCGATTTTGTTTATAAAGATGATCATGATATCACCCACGACACGGTTGAAGTTTTATTATCGGGGGAGTCAAGGCCACGATTTGAAAATCGCTGGGTGCGTAAAGATGGGCAAGTATTACATATACTGTGGTCTGTTAGATGGTCTGAGCTACACCAAGTTAGAATTGCAGTTGCGCATGATATTACTGAGCGTAAAGAGTTTGAAAAGCAGCTTCAATATATGGTTGGGCACGACCAACTTACAGGCCTGCCAAATAGAATGTTATTACTTGATCGTATCCAACATGCCTTAACAAAGGCCGATCGCAGCGCAGTAGAGTTATCGTTGTTATTTATTGATATAGACGGTTTTAAGGATGTTAATGATACCCATGGCCATCTCATTGGCGATAAGTTATTACAAAGTATTTCGCAGCGATTATTGAGTTGTGTTAGAAGCTCTGACACCGTTGGACGCCTAGGCGGTGACGAATTTGTTGTGTTACTCAATGGTATAAGTGAACGGGAGTATATTTATAATATTGCTGAAAAAATCTGTGTGCAATGTAAGCACCCATTTAAAATTGAAAGCTTAATTTTAGATCTATCAAGTAGTATTGGCATTGCAAGCTACCCTGAGAATGGAACGAGCGATATGCAGCTAATTCAATATGCGGATCAGGCGATGTATCGAGCTAAAAATGCAGGGGGAAACCGTATTGTTTATTAGGGTCTGTTGACCTTTCAAGGTTAAATTTGCAGACAGCCTGTCTGGTATTTAGGTAAGGGGCGTGAGCAGGACGCACACGCTTTGCTCGGTTTTTACTTAGCCCACTCGATTCCAAACCTTGCACCGTGATCAAATCGCCTCGCGGTTTAACAAATTTTAATCCGCAAAGTTCAACAGACCCTAATCAAGGCTCACTTAGAGCCTTTTTATGTGGTTAGCCTGTGGTTGTCGGGAAAGCAATATTAATATAAAGGCATAATGTGCAGCCAATAAGAACACAGAGATAAGCAATTACAATAGTGCGCTCGGGTATTGCGTGAATAAAAAGAGAGGGCATTTGTTTTAAAGCATCAAATGACGGGATAAAGAAAAAAGAATGGGATTCAAATGTCTTAAACCTATTCCAACAATTACAAATAAATAATTTTAACCCGCTAAAATACATTGCAACGAATGTTGAGGCGCCTAACACTTCAACTATAGCCATTAACTCCATACTAATCATGATTTCAGGGCCTGCAACAAGCATTATGATTATCATAGCTAATGTGTGCCAGATACTCTTGGATAATGTGTTTTTTAACCAGTTCAACATTTTAACATCCTTGTATGTAATTGGTCGTATGTGCCTGTTCCAGATAGATTATCGTGCTATTAGTAGAAATTATAGTATCAGATTAGCCAATCATACTTGCTCTTTAGGTGCAGGTTCTTGCTTAACGGATAATGAGCTACCCACAGATGCAATAATGACAAGTAAAATAGCTAACCATTGCCAAATGCTTAAGAGTTCACTTAAAATCATAAACCCTGCCATTGCAGCAATTGCAGGCTCTAAACTCATCATAATACTAAAACCCTGTGCAGGCATGTTACGTAATGCCACCATCTCAAGCGTATAAGGCAAGGCGCTCGACATCACTGCGACTAATAAACCTAACGGTATCACTTCCCAGGTGAGTAATGCAGCACCTTGTGATATTGCACCATAGGGGACTAATACAATGGCGGCTACACTCATTCCAAGTGCTACTGTCATGCCTCCAGAGCCTTGATTACCTGTTTTTTTACCAAATAAAATATAACCCGCCCAACATGCTCCTGCACCAAGAGCGAGTAAAACACCTATAGGATCAAGGCTTTCTTCACCGGTCATATCAGGAAGAAGCATAAAAATCCCGGCAATAGCACAGCCAACCCAAAACAGGTCGCGTTTTCGTCTCGATGATAATAGCGCGACAGCTAAAGGCCCTGTAAATTCCAATGCGACACCAATTCCAAGCGGAATACGCTCAATAGCATGAAAAAATAGTATGTTCATCCCGCCTAAACTTAAACCATAAATAACAATAGGAAGGCGTTGACCTAGACGAGGAAATGCTTTCCATGGTTTAAACACTAAGCATAAAATGATGGCAGAAAAACCGAGGCGCAGAGCTGTAGTGCCTTCTGGGCCAATAATAGGAAAAAGGTTTTTAGCAATAGAAATACCAGATTGCAAAGTGACCATTGCCAGTAATACACAAATAATAGCGAGAAAAAAAGGGGAGATTGTACGCGGCATTGCAATCCTTAAACCAAAGAGTAATGTTTTAGTCATTTTACCTTTTTTTTACTAGTGGTAGTAAGGTTTTGCGATTAAAAATGGTGACCGTTTTGGCGGTAATTAATGGGGCTAGGAAAGGGGCACAGTACTGCTAGCCCCGGCGTTAATTTAAACCGCTAGCAAACAATAAACTCTTTAAAAGATAACCGATTAGATTACACTTTTGATTTATCATTTGGGTAGCTCACACCTAATTGCTTACGTGCATTATCGAGCACGGTCATTACATCGAGCGATAATTGATGCGTATTAATTGGTGACTCACACAACTGCGAATTAACCGTTTTAATAAAGTGGGCAACTTCATAGCGCATAAAGTGTGTATCAAATGGTTTTGATAGTTCCTCAACAGTACCGTCATTCGCTATAAACTGAACGCGTTTAAGCTGCGACACGGCTTCAATGCGTAGCCTGCCTTTTTCACCTTGAATTTCGGTAAAGTTATCTCCTTGGGAGATCTTTGAATAACTGATCACCGCTTGTCTATCATCGTAATTGAGTAATAGATCGCCAGCGCCATCAACACCAGTCTCCAGTAATACCCCACTAGCCTGTACACTCTTGGGTGCGCCCCACAGTGCAATTAAAATATACAGCGGATAAATACCTAAATCGACAAGCGCGCCGTTGGCGAATTCAGGTAAAAATGTATTTGGGCGTTCACCACTTTTATACCTATCGTAACGAGACGAATATTGACTGTATTGACCAATGTATTTACGAGGGGTGCCAATTTTGTGTAAAGCATTTTTAATGATTTCAAAATTAGGCAGATGCGTCGTCATCATTGCTTCCATATAGAGGCGGTTGTGTTTTTTAGCGGCGCAAATAATATCTTTTAACTCATGACTATTCGCCGCAGAAGGTTTTTCGCCAAGTACGTGCTTCTGCGATTCTAAGCAGCTAATGGCATAGGATTTATGCAGGCTATTTGGCGCAGCTATATAAACTACATCGACATTTTCATCATTACAAACCTGCTCTATAGTGGTAAACACTTTTGCATTATGGTGGTTATGCTTTATTAAAAATGCTTCACCGCTGCTTGTTGCTCTTGAGCATACGCCATATAAGTTAAATTCAGGTAGGGTTTGTGCCGCTCTCAGTAGCGTATCGCTGATAAAATTGGTTCCGACGATGACAAAGTTCATAGCTCTTCCTTGTTATTAAAATGAGTTAACCAGTTTTTCCATTCATGCTCTAAAGCTAGCATTTGCTGATGTTTTTTTGCATTGATATGTTTTTGGTGATCTTCGTTGCCATGAAAAGGGCCCGCTCGACATAGATCACAGTGATTATCTGTTAAGTAGTCAGGGTAGGTCAGTATTGACTTAAGATCTGCATTGCTTTTTGGGCTAAAAATATAAGTGATACCACTGGTATCTTTAACGTGTTTATCTCTATCAACATTGCGAATTTTATAGCCAGGGAATTTGGAAATATCAAAAGGTATTTTACCTAAGTAACTCGCATCTAGCCCAGCAACTAAGCTGCCCTCAATATTCCAATGTAAGTAGGGCTTCACATCTTTAGAGGTAATATAGCAAAGCATCGGCCCTGATTTATCCAGAGCAAGTTCGCAAGCGTATTTAATAAATTGGTGTAACAACGCACGGTTTAATGTGTTTAGGCTATTTTTTTGAGTATTTTCAACAAAAGCAGTTTTTCCTGCAAATGCTGGGATCAGCGGAAATTGAAAAATAATGACGTCAAACGTGTCATTATTCAAACGACGCCATGTATCTTTATTCGTTACATCAAAATGAGTTAATACGGTTACTTTATTATCAGTAAGGTCACTGAATGCATTGTCAGTGTATTTGGTTTTAATTGTATGCTCATCATCATAAGTTGAGGCAATGAGTTTCTTAGGTTTAATTGCACGATATAACGCATGTGAAAAAGAAAGGTCACCATCACCTACAGTGAGAATACGCCAGTTAGGGTTTAAATACATGAATTATGGTTTTTTAACACAAGATTGCGCCAGTATACCCAAACCACCTCAAGATGCGAGCGTCGTTGGAATTAAAAGCGATTTAGGCAAGGCATTGATTACAAGTAATAGTGGTTCTATTGTTAAAATCAATAACGCAGTATAAATCGCTTTTAAACCAACCCGTTGGGCTTTTCACAGCGACTTACTCTCATCGTTGTTCCTTCTTAAAAGGGGCGGCCATTCCTACAAAGTAACGCCTTGATATTAAGCCTCTGTGAAACGCTGAATTCTGCATTTTGAGGTGGCTTGGTATATAACAAAGTTAGCTGTCGTTTTCTCGACAGCGCTGACGCATTGATTTACTGGTTTTATCTCGATACATATTTTGATCTGCTATATGCAGAAGATGATCGGGGTTATCGTCGTTATTTAGCTCTGCGAAACCAATACTCACACCAACTTTATATTGTTGCATAAAAGCCGTTAAGTATATTCTTAGTTCATCTATGTTAGGATTTTCATCATCACAAAAAGCGATAAACTCGTCGCCACCAAGGCGAAAGCAATTTTGTTTAGTAAAGTGCTTACTAAGGCGTTGTGCAAAATCAACTAAAATTTCATCACCACATTGATGACCATAATTATCATTAGCAAACTTAAAGTTATCTAAATCAAAGTAATAGATGAGATGAAAGTGTTCTTTAAGTTCATCAAAGCGTGCAAAGCAGGCGCGTCGGTTACCCAAGGCGGTAAGTTTGTCGTGACTTGCTTCAAATTCCAGTTGTTCTTGCAAAGTTTGACGGGTTTGAATTTCAATATTGAGCTTTTTTATTGTTGCGCGTTTTTCTGTGATTAACGAAAACAATCCTGCACACGTTAATAGGAAACCAACATGCTTGAACGTAGTATCAAAGATCAGAAAAGGAAACATCTGCGCATCTAACAAGTCATCTAGTAAATCAAATATCAGTCCTGAGCAATATAAAATCCATGCGCCTATTAAGACCCTATTACCTAAAGAGGAATAAACTTGCAACGTGAGTGAAACAGAGATACCCGCCCAGAATAACTCTTCAATCGTGTCGAATTGTGATTGCTCATGAGAAAGTAAAAAATATGTGCAAATGAACACCACAACCCAAATACAGATAAGCCAATTGGTATGCTTCATTTAAAGCCAAAAAAGTTATTTTTATACATTATATATAGTACTAAAATGTCTGTTTCGCGAAGCCTCTTTAGCAAATATTATGGTTTTTCTCTAATAGGGCATAAAGCGAGTCGGGTTTTTAAGCCTTCAATAGCAATTTGTTTTATGATCAAGTTAAAAGTGATTAATACAGCAAACGCAATCTGGATTGGCCCGTCTGTAAAACCGGATTCTGTATCAAAAATCATCAAACCAAACAGTAAAAACATTACCACTAAAGCAATTTCAAGCCATTGATTAGAATAAAATGATAGTCGGCCTTCACTCTTATGGTCTTTTTTTATGTGTATGGCACAAAAGAAAGGGATTACTTTAATTTTGAAATTGGCGTTTTTTTCAACGTAGTTTTCACCGAGTTGATCAAGTTGTTGACGAAGTTTATCTATCATAAGTTATCCTAAAAAGCAGTGCGAGGATGGTACATGAAACCGCTTTGAAGGGCGAGTTAGTTAGGATATAAACTTATTCCGATCACAAAAGTGTGACAGACAAAAACCACAGAAGTTAACACAAAACGCATTTTTTGATAATCTGCATGGTAGGTTTGCCATTGTGGGTTCGACTTCTCAAAAAAGAACACTAGCCAAAAACTAACAGCTAACCATATTAAAGTGACTGTTTGTGGTACGAAAGCTAAAAACCCAAGTGGTATAACGGGTATCACGGCTTTTAAAGCATCGCTGTAACGTTGATTTCCTGCATGCCATAAATTCCCCGCCATAAACGCTAATATTGCAATACTGTAAAAGGTAAAAAATTGCATGTTAAATTGGTTACTACCAACGAGTAAAGGCCATCCAACACAGCCTAAAAATGGCACGAGGCCTAAATAACCTAACTGAATATGATTAACGAATTTGTTCATGGCTTACCTTACACGGAGTTATTAATACAAATTTAACACACCATTGTACCATTTAGAAATTGAAAAACGCTAACTTAAAAGCATGCCCATATCCCGTATACGATCGTTATAAGCAGGAAGTTCAATCTGTATATTCGATTACATCAATCCAAACAATCAATTTTATTAATTTAAGCAAACGCTCTATTGTATGTCTCAAGCCAACACACAGTGTGTTGTTATTTTTTATTTAAATACCCATGAGGAATACTATGAGCACTTCATTGATTAATACAAAACTACAACCATTCAACGCTACGGCTTATCACAATGGTGATTTTGTTGAACTAAGCGAGAAAGATGTATTAGGTAAATGGTCAATTTTCTTCTTTTACCCGGCCGATTTTACATTTGTATGCCCAACAGAATTAGGCGATGTAGCAGATCATTACGCACAATTACAAGAAATGGGTGTTGAAGTTTATTCTGTTTCTACAGATACACATTTTACGCACAAAGCGTGGCACGATACGTCAGACACTATCGGCAAAATCACTTATCCAATGATTGGCGATCCAACAGGGCGTATTACACGCAGTTTTGGTGTGATGATTGAAGAAGAAGGTTTGGCGTTACGTGGTACGTTTGTAATGAACCCTGAAGGTGAAATAAAAATCATCGAAACTCATGATTTAGGCATTGGCCGCAGTGCAAAAGAACTCGTACGCAAAGTACAAGCAGCGCAATATATTGCAACACATGATGGCGAAGTTTGTCCTGCATCATGGCAGCCAGGTGAAGAGACTCTTGCGCCGTCTCTTGATTTAGTTGGCAAAATCTAAATATATGGTTGCACATAATTAATGTGTTCCAAAACGTCCATCATCACAACTTTATTAAGCACATTAGCGTGATGATGGGCACCCTTTTGCTGAAAACGAAGGCTAAGCCATGTTAGACACAAACATAAAAAATCAATTAAAAAGCCACTTTGAATCTATAACAGATCCTGTTGAGCTGCTTATCGCTTTGGATGACAGCAAAAAGTCAACAGAATTAGAAAACCTAGCGAATGACATCGCATCATTAAGTAATCAATTTTTAGTACGAAATAACCCAGATAACGATGTACGTCGTCCTTCAATGACGGTGTACTCACCCATAAAAGAAACCCAAATAACCTTTGCGGGTGTACCTATGGGGCATGAGTTTACAAGTTTAGTGCTGGCTTTACTTCACAGTGGCGGCCATCCCAGTAAGGTCTCTGATGAGCAGCGTGCGCAGATAAGCTCGTTGAGTGAACCACTGAATTTTGAAGTATATATTTCATTGAGTTGCCAGACATGCCCGCAAGTCGTGCAAGCACTTAATTTAATGGCAGCTCTTAATCCTCTGATCACCGCCACTATGGTCGACGGTGCATTATTTCAAGACGAAGTGGAGCAACGAAATATCCTCGCCGTGCCCGCAGTGTACTTAAATGGACAACTATTTAGTCAAGGGGCAATGACGCTTAGTACGATTTTAAATAAAGTTGATAGTAAGGCAGGCGTCCGTCAAGCTCAATCGCTGAACGAAAAAGAGCAATTTGATGTATTAGTGGTCGGTGGTGGCCCTGCAGGTGCATCTGCAGCCATCTATGCCGCGCGCAAAGGCTTGAATACCGGTATTGTTGCTGAACGTTTTGGTGGTCAAGTGGCGGATACATTAAGTATAGAGAATTTTATATCGATCAAAGCAACAGAAGGCCCCAAACTTGTTGCCCAACTTGAAGAACACGTTAAAGAATATAATGTGGATGTAATGAATAATCAACGTGCTGTAGGGCTAAGTTATAACAATGGCTATGACATCACTTTGGCAAACGGCGCAGTGTTAAGTGCTAAATCTTTAGTACTTGCAACAGGTGCGCGTTGGCGCGAAATGAATGTGCCTGGGGAGAGCCAATATCGTGGACATGGCGTTGCTTATTGCCCGCACTGTGATGGACCGCTATTTAAAGGTAAATCGGTTGCGGTGATCGGTGGTGGTAACTCAGGTATTGAAGCGGCAATTGATTTAGCGAATATCGTAGAACATGTCACAGTTTTAGAATTTGCTAACACATTACGTGCTGATGAAGTACTCATACGAAAAGCGAATAGTTTAAAGAATATTACGATTATAAAAAATGCACAAACTACTGCGGTGCTAGGTGACGGCAAGCGTGTAACGGGGCTTAGCTACACTGATCGCGAATCGGGTGAGAGCAAAATGATAAGTCTTGCAGGTATTTTTGTGCAAATAGGGCTTATACCAAATACAGAGTGGCTTAAAAACAGTGATGTGTCGTTAACACGATTTGGTGAGATAGAAATCGACGCAAAGGGATCAACATCTTTACCCGGTGTGTTTGGTGCCGGTGATGTAACCACGACACCTTTTAAACAAATAATCATCGCAATGGGCTGCGGTGCAACCGCGAGTCTTGGCGCGTTTGATTATTTAATTCGCCACAGTGATAACGACGCTGCTGTGGCATAAAAGCTCTTGATTTAGCAGTTTCCACCCATGACTGCTATTTTCCAAAGCCGCCCTCTCCAAAGGCGGCTTTTTTTGTACATTAAAATAATTACTTATGTTATATTTTTTAAAAAATATAGGGGAAAGTAAATGTACAAAGGAAGTTGCTTGTGTAAAAAAATAGCGATTAAAATCGATGGCCCTATCAGCAGCATTATTCATTGTCATTGCTCTTTGTGTCGAAAATCAAGCGGAACAGCATATGCAACTAATGGGTTTGTAGCGCGAAGCGATTTTACCATTACTAAAGGGCAAGACTCTCTGAGCATGTTTGAGTTTAAACCGGGTCGAAATCGGTATTTTTGTAGTAAATGTGGCTCACCTGTTTACAGTGAAAACTTAGCCGATATAACGCGTCTAAGACTACGCTTAGGTATTCTCGATAGTGACATAACACAGCGACCTATTAGCCACAATTTTTGTAGTTCTAAAGCTAATTGGGAG
Organism: Pseudoalteromonas sp. Ld20; assembly: GCF_045064175.1. Classification (NCBI taxonomy): domain Bacteria; kingdom Pseudomonadati; phylum Pseudomonadota; class Gammaproteobacteria; order Alteromonadales; family Pseudoalteromonadaceae; genus Pseudoalteromonas; species Pseudoalteromonas sp. Ld20. The sequence goes on along the minus strand of NZ_JBISHB010000024.1, from coordinate 144,139 downwards.
GAGTTTGATGCACAATTACCTCACTACGACGGCTTTGAACCAAGCCGCTAATTTTTAGCAGCTTATTGATATTGCGTAGCTGTAATAAATTCATTGAAGCTTTCGCACCAAATAATAACGGTATTAAAGTCAGCAATATTAATGCCTTGTGGCACTTTGACCATAAAACCATCAAATGTTTTGACGCTGCCTACCCGTGTGAAGCTTCCCTTGTGTGCTAAAAATTCAGTTTCATTATCAATAAATTTATTAGCGAGGTAAAGCTGGTAGTCAGGTCCGGGACTTAATTTGCCCGCAAACGAAATCATCCGCTTAGTTAAACGAACTTCACCCGTACCAAAATGCAATGCATCAGATCCTTCTAGGTCTTCTTTAAATTCACCGCTATAAATTGCCTTTTGAGCATGTGTTGCTAGTTCCAGTTTACTAGGAGAGGTCGGCGCAGTGATAATGGGTAGAGCATACATACCAGAACCAAAACCTAATATAAAAACAACGAGATAGGAAAGCGTACGTATCAAAGTAGTAACCATAACTAAGCCTTTTATTCTAAGTTAAATACTTTCCTTGATGATAAATTTAAGCGTTTTTCCTTTTCGCCAAAAAAGCGTTGATAAAGCAACTCAAACTCACCACTTTGTTGTAACTGAGTTAAGCCTGATTCAAGTAATATTAATAAATCTTTATTTCTATTGTGTGTATAAAAGTAATAATGACTGGGGTATTGCAACATAATTGTTGGTTCAATCATTAAATCTACATGTTTTTGTTTTGCAAGTTCGGCTTCAATTGCGGACACAGAGCGAGGGAAATAATCACCAAGGTTTGTGTCTAATGCTTTTATCATGCTTTTATAACTTAGTTCACCATTGACGGTTAAGCCACTTCGTTTGAGTACTTTATAGTCGGACCAGCTTTGTTTTTGTAACCCTACGAGCGGCTTTAATTGATTAAGCGACGAAATCCTTTTGAAGATTGCCTGCTGGTTTTTATTAATCATCAATAGGCGTTTGCCATGTATCCCTTTATACAAGGGGGAGGATGTGTGAAGTAGATCATTGTGTGCGCTAGGCTCTATAGATAACCAGGCTAAATTAATTCCACCGGGCTTATAAAGCTCTCCAGTGATCCTTTTTTTATTCATGGGCTTAATTGAGTAAATAAAGTTAACTTCTTTGCCTACCTTAGCAAAGCTTTGTGTTAGTAAAGCATGAATGTATTGATTTGTGGGTGATTCTACAATACTCGGTCGGGCTAAATGAAGATTAACAACTGCATTATTAGCTTGCGCGGCGAAAGGGAGCAATAACAATAAATAAAGCGTATAGCGTAATAAAGATGAGAAAGCCATAGTTCAGTCGTAAGTCAATAATAGTTAACATACTATAGCAAAATATTCGTAGGTTTAGGGCGTGTTGACCTTTGTGGATTGAAATTTGTTCAATCTAGGGGGGATTTAATCGCGGCGCGAGGTTTGTAACCTAGCGGGCTCGATAACTGCTCCTGCGTTATTCTACTGGCTCACATCCATGTGAGAATAAGTAAAAATCGAGTAACAAAGAGTTAATCGCCCCTAGGAAGAACCCTTTGGGCAGCGCATGTTTGGTATTTATACTGCGTTATCGCCTATTTATGGGGAACAACCACACTGCATAGGCGCTGCCTTGTCTAAATACCAAACAGCCTGCTGCAAAATCAATCACGAAAGGTCAACACGCCCTAGTGTTGAATTTATTATAATTTAATTAGCAAAAAAACCAGTGTGTTTTAAAATTAGTATTATACTTTTCTAATAATAGAAGTAAATTTGGAACGCTATGCTTAATAATTACTCAGTACGAACCCGATTAGGAGTACTGGCAATACTGCCAGTACTGATATTTATTTTAACGGCTGTATTTTCTATAAATACAATGGGAAGCTTAGTTGTAGGAATCGATGATTTATACGAAGACAGGGTTGTTCCACTTAAGCAAATAAAGAATGTGTCAGATAATTATGCTGTGAATATTGTTGACTTATTTCATAAGTATAGAGCAGGAAATATTCCAAAGCCTGACTTTTTGAGTGCAGTGAACGATGCAAAAAATACTGCAGATAGCGAATGGCAAGCATATCTTAGTACTAACTTAACGGATGAAGAGCGGCGCTTAGTGAGTGTCGTAGAAAACAAACTTTTGCCTGTTCAAGCACACCTGAAAAACCTACTCGATAGTATTACAAACGAAGAATTCCAATCTGTGTCTCAGCAACAATTTGTGAGTGATCTCTATAATGTATTTGACCCTTTGAGTACAAGTTATCAAGCCTTAATAGAATTACAATTACACGAGGCCAATAGCTTCAAAGATCAAGCAAATGACAGCTATGAAGTGACGAGCTTAATAATGGAAGTGTCAGTTGTATTACTTGTATTGATTTTATTGACGATTGCCTATTTTATATACCGATCAATTCATAATCCACTTATGTCATTACGTAACACAATATCTGAAATTGCAAATGATGCAGATCTGAGATTACGAGCTAATGTTCAGGGTGAAGATGAAATTGCTGAAACAGCAACACATTTTAATAACATGGTGGCAAGAATTCATACGTTAGTAACGGACGTTTCGGGCGCGACAATGACTTTATCGTCTGCTGCTGAACAAATGAACTCGATTAGCGATCAAGTAGCGACGACAGCAACAGAGCAAGAGCAACAATCAGCGATGATAGCAACCGCGATCACGCAAATGAGTAGTGCGATTGAGCAGGTGGCTCAAAATGCACTTGCAACATCTGATAAAGCTACAAACGCAGACACTAAAGCACAACAAGGACAACAAGCAGTTGCAGATAACATAGAATCAATAAAAACGTTGTCACATTTAGTCAATGATAATACTCAACTTATAAATGAATTAAATACGCAAACAAACGATATTAATCAAGTTGTTATGATGATTCAAGGCGTTGCAGAACAAACTAATTTATTAGCCCTTAACGCAGCAATTGAAGCTGCACGAGCTGGGGATTCAGGACGAGGCTTTGCTGTTGTTGCGGATGAAGTAAGGCAGCTTGCCCATAACACCCAAAAGGCAACAGCAAGTATCAATGAAATGATCACTAAATTACAGGAAATGGCGCAACAAGCCGCTGCGTCGATGGGAAATGCTGAAAGCAGTGCCCAAGAAAGTGTTGACCATGCGCAGTATTCGTCTCAAGTATTAAGTGAGATAAATCAAGAGGTCACTCAAATTGCAGATATGAATACCCAAGTGTCAACAGCGACAGAAGAGCAAAAAATGGTTGCGCATGAGCTAAGTAGTAATATTAATGAGTTCAGCGCAAGTATTTTGTCTGTTAGTGAAAGTTCACAGCAAAATGCGCAAGCATCTCAGGAGTTAGCAATATTGGCAGCGACGTTACAGCAGCAAGTAAATGAATTTAAAATATAGTAGACCTAAACTTAAACATAAAATCTAATATTACCTCGATAGAGTACCAAGTACACGGTTGTGTATTTGGTACTAAAACTACTTAGAACGTCACTTAATTGATAATATTCCCCGGATTTTGTTGCTAACAAAGAGTTTGGTTTTTAAGTGACTAAAATACGGCTTAAGTAATTTTGACCAGCATTAAAGCCCATCAAATAACCATCAGCTAATTTCTTTGTGTTAGTGGTTGTACGACCAACTTTGAAGTTTTTAGGTGGTGCAATGATGTTTATTTTACAGTTAGCTGGCGGGTTGTGAATAAAGTCGATACTGGCATTGTAGTTTTCAGTGCGTGCTAACGTAGCGCGAATAAGTGCAGGGTAATCTTTGTAAATATGTTTTGTAAGCCAAGGTGTTTTATTTGGTTTTTTTCGATAGCCAAGCGGTTGAGAAAGTATCACGGTTACTTCATTAGCACCCATTTCATACGCTTTACGAATAGGAATTGAATCGGCAACTCCACCGTCGGTCATCTTTAATCCACCAATAGACGGAAAATCTCGATAGGCAATTGGAATAGCGCATGATGCTTTAAGTTGTTGTTCTAATTGCTTAGCTGTGGCTTTTAAATATTGGGCTTCGCCATTTTCAATTGCAGTGGCGACAATGTAAAAATCACATGATTGATTATGAAACGTTGTTAAATCAAGGCGAATATCTTTAATAGTCTGTTGCCATAACCAATCTAAATCGAACAAGTGCCCGCCACGAATAAATCGTGATAAATTTATAAATTCAGGCCTGCAAGAGTAATCGGTAATTACTTTATGATTTCGCTTGGGTTGTTTACACAAATAAGCGGCGATGTTGGTTGCGCCTGCAGACACACCAAAACAGCGGTTAAAAGGTTGATATTGGGCAGTCAAAAAAGCATCAAGTACACCCGTGGCAAATATCCCACGCATAGCGCCACCTTCAACAACTAAAGCATGAGATGAATGATTCATAGCGTTACTCTCTTTTTAGAATAACGCTATGCTAACAATTTCATTGTTAATTCGCGAGGGAGAATGTGAGTTTACCTGCAGTAATTAATCACTTTGTAGGGCTTCGATAGGATCAAGCTGTGACGCTTTAATTGCAGGGTATACGCCAAATATAAGCCCTACTAATGCACAAATACTAAAAGACAATACAATAGCGGTCATGGACCAAGATACAGCCCACTGAGAATAGATTGAAATAATTTCAGATAAACCAATACCAAAGACAACGCCTAATAAACCACCCAAAATAGAAATAGTGAAGCTTTCAGCAATAAATTGTATGCGGATATCTTTTTGTGTCGCGCCGATAGCACGTAATAAACCAATTTCTTTGGTACGCTCAAGCACAGTGGCAAGCATAATATTCATAATACCAATCCCTCCAACGAGCAATGAAATACCTGCAACGCACGACATAACGATATTAAATATTTGTTGGGTTTGTTTTTGCTGTGCTAATAAAGCGGCTGGAATGACTAATTCAAAATCATCAATATCACTGTGACGATTTTGCAGCAGATGTTCTAATGCTTGGGCTGCGATAATGGGGTCTACAGACTTATCAATCGCCAGTTTTAAGCTGGTTACTTCACTATCGAGTAAACCGCTTTTAAAGCGGTGTAGCGCCGTACTTAGAGGGATAAACACTTGATTTTGTTCATTGCCTAGTTTCACACCTTGAAACTCTTTCTTTTTTAAATAGGGAGATTGTAAAATGCCAATGACTTTAAACCAGAGGTGATTGATTTTAATTTGTTGCCCAAGGGCGTCACCTAATGGAAAAAGTTGTTTGGCGGTATTTGCGCCTAACATAGCCACTTGTGCAAACTGTTGTTGATCGTTTTGATTTAAAACACGACCGGAAAAAATTTGGAAGTGTGATAATTCAAAAAAGTTTGCACTAACACCAACAGCGGACGCATCGCTTTTATTGTATTGACTAAAGATATGGTATGTCTCAATTGTTTTTTGCGCCGCATAATCAGTGATGAAAGGCAGTGACGCATGAGCGACTTGAGCATCTCGAAGGTTCAAACCTGCAGAGTGTTTACGTTGTTCTTTTAATTCCTTTTCATCAAATTCTTTTGCATTAACAATTAAGTTATACAAGCCCATAGAGTCAATCATTTTCATTGCTTCTTGCTCTGCACCTTCACCAATATTGAGCATCGCAATAACGGCACCCACACCAAAAATCATTCCTAATAGAGTCAGCAAGGTACGTAATTTATGCTGCGCAAGCTCTAACGTGGTGTCGATAAATAAACTCAAATATTTCATTGGGCGTCCTTCATATTAATTAAGGAGATCACATTACCAGAGGCGACACCTTCAACTATTTCAACGTGGCTTAAATTATGTTTGCCTAATTTTACAGTGGTTTTAATAAACTCATTGTGTACTTCGGTGTAAACATAATGGGCATTTTGTTCAGTAAATACGCTTTGTTTTGGTACTATTAAGCGTTCGCTTTCTGGGGTAACCAAAATATGTGCATTGAGTTTCAAACCTGGTCGTAATGCAGCGCTTTGTTCATTAATATTTGCTTTTAATTCGTAATATTTTTGTGGATCGCCACGTTTAATAGACTTTGGAAAAGGAGACACTTCAATTAATTCACCGCTAAATTGTTGATCAGGTAAAGCGATAAGCTTAAACGTTAGAGTTTGACCCACTGCTAAATCAATGGCCTCACGCTCAGATACATAAAGGATTAGTTGCATTTGGCTGACATCGGGTAACGCTGCAATCTTTTGCCCTGGCCATAGCGTTTCACCAGCTCGGGGTTTTTCACCACGCCAATTAGTGTCATGGGTTAGTAAGCCATCATGGGGGGCAACTATTTCAAGTTGTGATAAGTTAGTATTTAAAGATGCTAATTTTTGTTGATGTTGATCTTTTCTCATTTTTAACAGCATTAATTCGCCAGTTGCGCCTTGTTCAAAGCGTTCGACCTGCCAGTCATAGTAATTATGTTTTGCATTTAAAAACTCAACATTTTGTTGTGACTCTAAGATCTCTAGCTTGGAGATAATGCGTTCATCTTCGATTGAATAGTCTTCGGCAAACTGTTTTTCTTCACTAACCAATACAATGTCATGATTTAAAATTGTTTTATCTTTTTCTATTGCGCCTGATTTTTGCGTTAAGTCTTCATCAGCCATGGCGGTTTGATTTGTAATTTTTTGACTTTGACGGCGCATTTTCTCCCCATCAAAACGCGCAATCACTTCGCCTTTTTTGACTTGGCTATACTCAGGCATTAACCACGCTAAAGTTTGCGGTCCTTGACTTGATGCAGGGGCAACTATAAGGGTTTCGTTTGCAGCAACTAAATGGCCCTTGGCTTCAACTTCGGTTTTAAAGCTATGTGTGCTGACGGTATAAGTCAGGGCATTTTGAACTTTATTTTCTTTAGAACAACCACTTAATATAAGCGCAGTGGTAATTAAGCTCAATACAAAACGGATTTTCATAATTTCACCTCATCACCTTGTTGTAAACCGCTTTTAATCACGGCGAGATTATCAGTGAAATGGCTAATCTCTATCAATTGTTTATTATTCTCCGTAGTCTCAACAAAGGGTCCTTGTAAATCATACTGTAAGCTAGCTAAAGGGATACTTAAAGCCTGTGCAAGTAATGCGGTGGTTATCTCTAAGCGTGCTGTTAGGCCTGGTCTTATTGCGCTAATATCAAGGTTATCAATACTGATAATTGCATCTACAATACGGCGTTTATCTTGGTATGATTTTTCTCTAAACACACGGCCTAAGCTTTTTACCTTTCCTGAAACAACTAACTCAGTACTACCATCAATGGTAATTTTAACCGTTTGCCCGGGCGTTATTTTACCGCTATCGGGCTCATCGATTTGTGCTTTTACTTGCATATTCTCCAGCACAGCAAGTTCCATAACCGGTTGGCCAAATTGTACGCTTTCACCTATGGATGATTTTTCACCTTGATAATTGGTTTTGTAAATTACTAGGCCATCTATCGGGGCTTTTACTTTAAGGCGATCAATATCTTGTAAATATCCGTCCACTTCGCTCTGTAGCCGAGCAACCTTGCTCTTTGCCATTTTTAGATTTAACTCTTTGCTTTGTTGTTGAAAGGTTTGTTTACTTTTAGCAAGGGTTAAGTCATTGTTTGCAATTGTAAAATCAATTTGTGATTTTTTACGGTCAACTTCAGAACGAGAATGATCGACAATATCTGCTTTGCGTTTAGCTTTATCGTAATTCATTTTCATCTCAGCCACGGAGAGTGTTAACTCTTGTTCTTTGATGAGTTCTTTATTTTGGGCATTTTCTAGCTGTTTTTTTGCCCGTAGTAACTCTGATTGTTTTTCAATTAGTTTATCTCGAACTTGTTTGTCGTCGAACGAGACAATGACTTCACCTTGCTTAACGTGTGTATTTTCAGGTTTCATCGTTTTAATTTGGTATTGCCACATACGGGCGACAGACGGCGGGGCAATGATTGCTGTTGTTGAAGATTCCAACTCGCCGTTAGCATTGACGGTAATAGCAATGTCACTGCTTTTAACAACATGGGTTTGTTGGCTCTCGTCATTGCATGCGCTTAATACACACACAAACATGATTACTGTACATACTAATAAGGCTTTATTCCTCATCTGTATCTGCTCCTATTGTTAGCTTTGCGCTCATACCTGGCAACAGATTTAATGCAACAGCGCTAAAATTAAAACGAGTTCTAAAATAAGCGTCTTTTCCCCATTGTAAGCGTTCTTCTGGTTGAGTTGAGACTTCGCTTAGCGTAGCGCTTAGTGGCTGTTGTAAATAGGCGTCAAATAGTAACTGTGCCTGTTGTCCGAGCTTTAACTGATGGTAATCAATTTCATGTACCCATGCTTCAATATAAAGCTCACTCATGGCTGGTATTTCGGCAATTTTCCAACCCGGTTGCGCAGTCATACCTACAAACGCTTTTTCGCCATTCCACGGGTGGTTGGCATATAATACGGGCCCCGTTCGCAGAGCTTGAATACTCATACTAGCAAGCTGATTTTTGTTATATTCAAGATTAGTTTTTAATTGTTCAATAGTTAGTAATTGTTTGTTATAAGCAACGCTATTCTCTGTTTTTACTTGCAACAGTTCTTCAGATGCTTTTTGTTTATTAATTAAAGCTTTCTCAAATTCAAGCTGATTTTTTTGATAGTCATAAGTACTTAAATTAATTTGAGGAATAGCAGCATCAATACGCGCACGTTCTAATAAAAGCTCAGAGCGCTTAAAGTTAAATTCAGCTTCAATTTGATTTTCTTTATTACTGGTGGTGATCCTAATAAGCTCTTCTTGTGCGGCTTCAAGGTTAACTTCATCTTGCTCTATTTCAGTTGCAATTGTGCCGCTATCAAATACTACAACGGTATCACCTTTTTGCGCTATTTCGCCTTCCTCCATCATCCATTGGACTTGCACACGCCATGTATCTGACTTGGGAGCGTAGAATATTTGATTTTCACTAGCTTTTAGTTCGCCACTGAGCAATAAGCTTTGGGCAAAAGTTGAAAATGACAAACTACTAAAAAGTAAGATAAGGCTGGTTTTAATCAATTTATTTTTTAACATCCGCTGTCCTCAATCACTACACCATCTTTCATTCGAATTACGCGTTTAGCGTAAGCTGCAATATCTTCTTCATGTGTCACCATGACTAAGGTGTGTCCTTGCTGGTGGAGCGAGCACAGTAACTCCATTATTTCATGGGATGTTTTGCTATCGAGGTTACCGGTAGGTTCATCTGCAAAAATTACTTGCGGGTTATTCACTAATGCTCTGGCAATGGCAACGCGCTGACGTTGCCCCCCTGACATTTCAAATGGTTTATGGTGCGCACGATTTTGTAAACCAACCTTATCAAGCATCGCCATTGCGCGATCACTAGCTTGTTGTTTTGGCATATCGGTATAGCGCAGTGGTAGGGCAACATTTTCTTGTGCGCTTAGTCGTGTTAACAAGTGAAAGGTTTGAAATATAAAGCCAATTTTCTTATTGCGAATAGCAGAAAGGCTCTCGTCATGTACCTCTTTTATACTTTCATCAGAAAGTAAATAATTGCCAGAAGTTGGCGTGTCGAGACACCCTAAAATATTCATTAAAGTAGACTTTCCTGAGCCGGATGCGCCCATCACCGCGACAAATTCACCTTCTTTAATATGTAACGATACGTTATCTAATGCAATTACTTGCGTTTCACCTGCACCATAAGTACGGCAAAGATTTTCGACCCTGATCATATACTGACTTTTATTTTTATAATTATGGCTAATTAAACTAACGGGAAAAGGTAACAGGAACAAGCAAAAGATTTTTTGCTTTATTGAATAAAATTAAGCTACCGTTAAAGATAAAAGCTGGTTAACAAATTTGTATCTTTTTATATTTATTATATTAACCCTGAGTAGGTTTAATTGATTTTTGATGGATTAAAGCACTTAATTGCTTTGATTTTTGAAATAAAAAGAAATGTTTTTTGTAACAAAAAATATATAAGACATGAGAGGCAAATAACGTGAAATAGCTTCACGTTATTTGATTTTTATTGAGATAATTAAAGCGTTTCAACCCACATTACACCAACTTCTTTTTTTACTACTTTAACATGCGTACCAGCGGATAGTGGTTGGTGACTTTTTAGCTTCCAGCTGATCCCAGAGTATGAATGTGTACTAAGACCCTGCTCATCAACATGGCTATTGAGTATAAAATCGAGCTCAGCAAAATCACTTTTAACTTCTTTAGTGTCTACATTGTCTTGCATACGCTTAAGAGGTTTCCACAGTAAAGCAGCCAGTGCCGCTGTTACAAGGGTATTACTCCACAATGCAGTCGTTAATGAATTATCCAATATTGAAAAATTCATCATCAAACCGGTTGCAAACAACGACATGCCTAAAAATAATAATATAAAAGTCGACATTCCTAATACAGCAACCTCAATAATGAGAGCTGCAACGCCTAAAATCATCAGCACTTCAGGTAAATTATTAGTAATGAGATCCATGATTATCCCCTTAGTCGTTTAGCTTTTTTGTTTAGTATTTAACGTATTAATAATCGACATTGCTTGTGCCACCATTGAGCTGGCATCAGTCCCGTTATCTGGTAGTAAAACAACTGAAGATTCTTTAGCAATAGCTTGTTTAGCGGCAATTGCTTTTGACGCAAGATCTAATTGAATTGCTTTTTGCCCTTGTTCAGTATCAGCAGCTTCACCGACTTTACGTAATGCATCAGCTTGTGCTTCTGCAACGGCAATAATCGCTTTAGCTTCACCTTCAGCGCGCAGTATTTGTTCTGCTTTTTCAGCTTCGGCAGCTAATACTTGGGCTTGCTTTTTACCTTCGGCAACATTGATGTTAGCTTGGCGATCACCTTCTGATTCTAAAATCTGTGCACGTTTAACACGCTCGGCCTTCATTTGCGCTTCCATCGCTTCCATTACAGATTGCGGTGGCACAATGTCTTTAATCTCGTACCGTAATACTTGAATACCCCACGGCTCAGCCGCTTGGTTAATTGCGCTTACGATATTGGTATTGAGTAGATCACGTTCTTCAAAGGTTTTATCAAGTTCCATTTTACCAAGCTCTGAACGCATGGTTGTTTGCGAAAGTTGAGTGACAGCAAATACATAATCGTCAACACCGTAAGTGGCGCGGTATGGGTCAAGTACCCTAAAGTATAAAACACCATCAACAATCAATGAAATGTTGTCTTTAGTGATGGCCGATTGAGAAGGCACATCTTGTGCTTGTTCTTTTAAGCTGCGATCTGCGGCAATACGATCAATAAATGGGATAATAAAGTTTAATCCGGCTTCTTTAGTTGATTGATATTTACCAAAACGTTCGATTAACCAAGCACGGTTTTGTGGTACAAACTTAACACTGCTTTTAAGCAGCACTAATACAAAAATGAGTAAAAACGCTTCAACAGTAAACAGCATGTTGAATATTTGCGCAATTGGGTCCATGTATACTCTCCTTAGATTTTTTATTAGACTAGAGTAATGATTATGCGTGTAAAGATGATGAGATACGAGCTTTAATGAAAACAAACACAACTTTTTTACAAAATGTAAAACAGCAAGCGACAGCGAAACCTGCATCAGAATTAGAACGTTTATGGCAGCGAATAGATAAGCACACCAAGCGTAACGCAAACTTTGAGATTAAAAAAAGTACGCTATTCAATCAGTTTAAAGAGCAAGTGGAGCCTCACGAGCACCACCAAGCCCGTATGATGGCAGAGCAAATTATTCATCTGAGTAAATTTATTCAGCGTAAAAGCCTGACGATTGAGCAGCGCAATGAGCTTGTAGATTGGATAAACGAAGATTTAGAATACTTATCAGGGCACCCATTTATTGGTGAGTTGGAAATTGAAAAAGTAACGCAAATCTTTCAATCGCATTTAAGCAAGCACAATCACGATACAGTTAATGCAATTGATTCATCCCAGTTGAATCTTTTACGAACTATGCTCCAACAAGATTTCCCCGGTTTAGAGTTAACAGATGAAGACTTGAGAGAAATTGCCGTCAATCCCCAAAAACTTTATCAGCATCTTGATGAACAAGGCTTTGGTGAGGATGAAGAAAGCGACGACGATGCATTTAATCCAGGCAATGCACATGCAGAACAAGATGAAGACTGGGATGATTTTTTTGATCAATTCGAACGATTCGACCGCGATGAAATTAAACAACAAAAGACGGATGCAAAATTAGAAAAGCTATTTAAAAGCTCGCAACTAAACAAAATGTATAAACGTTTAGCAGCAAAACTTCACCCGGACAAAGAGCCTGATCCAACCAAAAAGGCTGAAAAGCACGAACTTATGCAGCAACTAGGGCAGGCCCGTAAAGCAAAAGATGGCTTTACCTTATTGCAGTTATACATAACTCATTTTGATGACGACGTAGATTTTGATGAAGAAACTAAAGCTAACTTAATTCCGCTACTGCAAAATAAAATAGTTGAGTTAAATAAACTGCACCGCCAGCAAAAAGAAGGCAATGATCCGCATTCACTCGTATGGCGTAAATTTAATGGTCGTAGTAAAGCGCAAATTAAACATAATTTTACTAATCATATCGCTGCTTTAAATAGTGAGTGTGAAGAAATATCCGAGCGTTTAGGATACTGCACCACAGTAAAACTACTTAAAGAAGAGCTAAATGATCGGATTAATAATAAACGCCATATGCCTATGTCTTTTGACGATGCGCTAGAAAGCATGTTTAATTTTTGATTTAAACAAGCTAGGGCATGTTTATCTTTCGAGGTTAAATTTGCAGCAGTATGTTTGGTATTTAGGCAAGGCAGAGCCTATGGTGTGTGGTTGTTCCCCATAAATAGGCGATAACGCAGCATAAATGCCAAACACACGCTGCCCTTCGGGGTTCTTCCTAGGGGCGTGAGCAGGACGCGGAAGCTTTGCTCGACTTTTACTTAGCCCACTAGGTTACAAATCTCGCGCCGCGATTAAATCGCCCCTTGTTGGAACAAATTTTAATCCTGAAAGGTCAACACGCCCTTACAAGCAGAAAAGGAATTCTGCTTGTAATCAATAATTTTTCTGATAACTTAAATTAGTCACAATAAAAGTGCAGGGAATGCATGACCCCACAATTCGACTATATAACCCGTAGACGCTTTAATTTTATTGAACTTATTATTCATTGGGAAGGGCGGTTAACCACAAATCATTTGCAGCGGCATTTTCTCTTACTTTCGGAGTCGGTTTGAATGGATGACTTCAATCTCTGTAATTTAAATACAAAAGCAACACTGCAGGTTGCGATTGCCCACCCAAGCTTTACTGATCTTGCCCATCAGTCAGTGTGCACGCATTTATTTTCCGTCAGTAAAATCGCGGAAAATATCGCTAAAAAGTTTAATTGCGAAGATGCTGCTGCATTAATTGGTCTATTACATGATTTTGGCAAATACAGTGGTGCATTTCAGCGCTATATGCAGATCATCATTAATGAACTGTTAGGCCATTATGACCCTGATTTAGATGGTGCAAGCGCAAAACAATTAAAAGGTTCTATTGACCATTCAACGGCGGGAGCACAGTGGATCACTAAGGAGTTACAAGGGCATTTACTACCGGTTTGTAAAGATGATCCTAGTATACAAATATATGCATTGGCTATTTTGCAAATACTTAGTTTATGCGTAGTTTCGCATCATAGTGGTTTAATAAATAATTTGCCTGAGCCGACAGGCGGCTTTACAAAAAGAATGTTGAAAAGTGAAGATGAAGCGCATTTTACTGAGTGCGTAAAAAATGCAGATGTAACTGTTATTGAAAAAGCGCAGCAAATAGCAACAAAGCAATTTTTGCTTAACAGCAGCATCCACTTAAAAACATTACTTGGCGCTTATAGTTTAAGCGCTGTAGAGCATGATTTTTATTTAGGGATGTACACTAAATTGCTGTTTAGCAGTTTGATAGACGCAGACAGAATTGATAGTGCTGATTTTGAAAACCCAGCTAATAAACCTGAACGTAATCAAGTTGCTGATTGGGGAAATGCTTGCAAAAAAATTGAGGGTTTTATAGCACAATTTTCATCCAAAGGGCCCATTGATGGTGTACGTGCAGATATATCAAATAATTGTTATGCCCGTGCATGTGAACCACAAGGTATATATAGCCTAACAGTGCCTACTGGGGGCGGTAAAACATATGCCAGCCTTCGCTTTGCTTTACACCATGCTAAAAAACATAACCTTGATCGCATTATATACATTATTCCTTTTACCTCTATCATCGAACAAAATGCCGATGCAATACGCAAGGTGCTTGATGATGAAAATAAGCAAAGTTGGGTATTAGAGCATCACTCAAACTTAGAGCCTGAATTACAAACTTGGCGCTCAAAGTTAGCTGCCCAAAATTGGGATCGTCCAATTGTGCTAACGACCATGGTGCAGTTTTTAGAAAGTACATTTGGCAGTGGTACACGAGGGGCAAGGAGACTTCACCAAATGAGTAATGCAGTCTTGGTATTTGATGAAATACAAACTTTACCTATTCGCTGTGTGCACTTATTTAATAACACCATAAATTACTTAACTCGTTTTTGTAAAACAACTGCAGTGATGTGTACGGCTACTCAGCCTTTACTTCACCAGCTCCCAAATGAGAAAGCAATGTTAGGGCAATTAGCGTTAACGCTGTCCAACGAATTAACCCCAGATATTACATCACTTTATAATTTACTTGAACGTGTACAAGTAAAAAACTTAATCCGTGATGATGGCTGGTGTGAGAGCGACTTAACAGAGTTAATAATTGAACAACTTCACTCCGTGCCAAGTTGCCTTGTTATTGTTAATACTAAAGACTGGGCAAAACGCCTTTTTATAGCATTACAAATGCAAGTCGATGAGCAAGTCAGTGTGTATCACTTGAGCACCGGCATGTGTGCCGCACATAGAAAAACTATGCTAGCTGATGTCAAAGCAAGGCTGGCAAATGGTTTACCAACGCTATGCATCAGCACCCAATTAATTGAAGCCGGTGTTGATGTCGACTTTTCCTCTGTGGTGCGCTTTATGGCTGGGCTTGATTCAATCGCTCAAGCTGCAGGACGCTGTAATCGTCATGGCTTACGCGAAAACGCCAAAATGATTGTGGTAAATCCGGATAAAGAGAATATCGGCATGCTACACGATATTAAACTCGGGATTGGCGCAACGAAACGTATATTTGATGAGTTTGACGAGACACAATTACTTTCTCCTCAAGCAATGACTCGTTACTTTGAATATTACTTTTATGAACGTGCAGGTGAGATGCCATACAACATCACAAAATCAGGGTTTACCAAAGGCACACAAACATTGTTAGACCTTTTAAGCCGTAATAAAAACAATATTAGTGACTCACCATTTCCTTTAAAACATGCGTTTATGGATGCCGCAAAAGCATTCAAAGCAATTGATGCACCAAGTAATTCAGTTATCGTACCTTATAACGACGAAGCTAAAACCATCATTACCGAATTGTGCGCGCTCGATACCCGCTTTAATGCTGCTGAATACCGAGTACTATTAAAACGCAGTCAAAAATACAGCGTTAATTTATTTCCAAATGTATGGGCTAAGCTGGTGGATATACAGGCTGTTTATACAATAGGTAATGATGAGCAAGTGTATTATCTGTTAGACGAGTTTTATAGTAATGACTTTGGTTTAAGTACAGAAACAAGTAACACACAAGAACATTTTATTTTATAAGGGACAAGCAAAGCTGCTTGTAACAACAAGGAGAACTGAGTGAAAAATAGCATTAGCTTTCGATTATGGGGAAGGTATGCATTATTTACCGATCCAATCACTAAAGTGGGTGGTGAAAAGTGCTCATACCATATACCCACTTACGAGGCTATAAAAGGTGTACTTAAATCCATTTATTGGAAACCCACCTTAATATGGCATGTTGATAAAGTAAGGGTAATAAAACCGTTACGAACACACACAAAGGGCACCAAGCCACTAAATTGGGGCGGCGGCAATACGCTCGCATTCTATACCTTTTTACATGAGGTGGAATACCAAATTGAAGCACATTTTGAGTGGAACGAACATCGCCCAGAACTTGCAGCGGATAGAGTTGACGGTAAGCATTTTTCAATAGCAAAACGTATGATCGAAAAAGGTGGTCGCCAAGATATATTTTTAGGTACTCGAGATTGCCAGGGATATGTTGAACCCTGTGTATTTGGTGATGGGGAAGGTGCATACGATCAGATTGACGAACTTGGCTTTGGCTTAATGTTTCATAGTTTTGGTTACCCAGATGAAACGGGAAACAATGAGTTAATTAGTCGGTTTTGGCATGCACACATGAAATATGGCGTAATCGAATACCCTAAAACGCAGGCGTGCCCTATAACGCGGTTTGTCAAAGAAATGCAAGCAAAGCAGTTTGACTTAGATCAGAACTTGCAACCAGTCATGCAGCTGGAGGCACAATTATGAGTTGGCTTACAAAACTCTATGAAACCTATGAACAGGCAAAAATACGCTACGATGATTTACCTATTGATCAGCAAGTAATGCCAATCAGCCATACACTGCAAAATGCACATGTGCATGTAGTAATTAACGATAAAGGTGAATTTTTAAGAGCACAAGTGTTAGAAAAAACGCAAGTAGTATTACCTGCCACAGAGCAATCAGCAGGTAGAAGTAGCGGCTTATGTGCACATGCTTTAGCCGACAAGATACAATATGTAGCTGGGGATTACGCTGCATTTGGTGGCATAAAAAAGCCGGGTTTTGATTTGTATTTAACCCAGTTACGTAATTGGGTTGCATCCGATTTTAAACATAGCGCAGTGCAAGCAATACTTAATTATGTTGAAAAAGGCCAATTAGTTAAAGATTTGATTACTGCAAAAATAATGTATGCTCATGATAATCAACTTTTAACAATGTGGCTGGATGATGGGGAAGCACCTGCATTATTTAAAGTGCTACCAAAAGAAAAAGGTCAACTCGATCAAGGCTCAGCGCTTGTATGTTGGAGTGTTGAAACCAAAGGCATCGCGCAAAGCAAAACATGGTTGGATGAGACAATCCAACAATCCTGGATTGACTATGAGAGTCAAAAAAGTGATGAAAAAGCATTGTGTTTTGTTACTGGAAATGAACAAGTTATTGCGACTAATCACCCTGCGAAAATTCGCCACAGTGGTGATAAAGCAAAGCTAATTTCAGCAAATGATACCAGCGGTTTTACGTTTAGAGGAAAATTTTTAACCGTTAATGATGCTGCTAATGTTAGTTTTGAAGTGACCCAAAAAGCACATAATGCATTGCGTTGGCTGTTAGCCAAGCAAGGCTATAGAACAGGCGAACAGGTTTACCTTGCATGGGCTGTATCAGGAAAAGAAACGCCTGCTCCTACAGAATTAGACTTTATGAATTTATTTGCCAATTCAGAGGAAGTTGATCATCAAAAAAACTTAGGAGAGAGTTACGCCGACCAGTTAAACCGCTATTTCTCAGGCATGATTGGCCATAATAAATCAGGAGCCGATGAAAAATTGGAAGCCAACGAGCAAATTGCATTACTAGGTTTAGATTCAGCAACACCAGGGCGAATGGGCATTATTTATTACCGAGAAACCATTGCTCAAGAATTTATTGATCAGCTCCATAATTGGCAATTGGACTTAGGCTGGTGGCAGCGTGTGAAAAAGAATGAAAAGGCCACGTGGTTGCCGTGTGCACCGAGTTTATACAAAGTACTCGATGGCGTATATGGCGATGTTTTAAAGTCATCTGACACACTAAAAAAGAATCTTGTCGCACGGCTTTACCCCTGTATTGTTGAAGGGCAACCCATTCCTATCGACATTGTAAATAATGCTTTTCAGCGGGCAACTAATCGTGTTGCTTATAAATCAGATCAAACTTGGCTGTGGTTACAAAACCTAGGTATTGCGTGCGCGTTGTACAAAGGGTATTGCAAGCGTACAGCAAATCTAATACATAAAAAGGACTATAACATGGCATTACAAGAGACTTATGCCTCACGTGATTATTTATTTGGCAGATTGTTAGCGACAGCAAATAAAATTGAACAAGTGGCACTTTCGATTGGCGAAGGTAATAGGCTTACCACAGCAGAGCGTTATATGAACCGTTTTGTAAGTAAACCAGCTGCTACATGGTTAACTATTTCAACTGCTTTACAGCCATATCAGCAACGATTACATAGTCGTTATCGTGGTTACGATATTGCAACAAAACAATTAATTGCAAAGATCACCGATATGTTTGAAATCGATGAATTCACATCAGATAAAAAACTATCACCGGAATTTTTACTTGGTTTTCACAGCCAAATGTTGTGGTTAGAACAGCATAAAGTAGTTGAAGGACAGTGGGTAAATAAAGCTGACTCTGAATTATTAGCAGAAGAACAACCAACACAAATTTTATAAAAGGATTATCTAATGAGTTTATCTAATAAAATCGACTTCGCAATTATTTTTAAAGTACAAAATGCTAATCCCAATGGCGATCCTTTAAATGGCAATCGCCCACGCACAGATTACGATGGCTTTGGTGAAATTACCGATGTGTGTTTAAAGCGTAAAATCCGTGATCGCTTACAAGAATCAGATGAAAGCATTTTTGTTCAATCAGATGAGAAAAAAAACGATGGCATGACAAGTCTTCGTAATCGAGCTGAATCAGATGATTTTGGACTTGGTAAAGACACCTTTAATAGCAAAAAAACGCCAGTGGATGAAGCTGCCAAAAAGTGCTGTGAAAAGTGGCTTGATGTACGTGCTTTCGGACAAGTGTTCGCGTTTAAAGGTGCTAACAAAGACGGCGTTTCTATTCCTATCCGTGGGCCTGTGACGATTCAAAGTGCATTTAGTTTAGAGCCTGTAAGTATCACGAGTACTCAAATCACCAAAAGTGTGAGTGGTGAAGGCGATGGCAGTAAAAAATCATCAGATACCATGGGAATGAAACACCGCGTTGATAGTGCAATATACGTTACTTTTGGCGCAATGACGCCACAGCTCGCAGAAAAAACAACATTCAGTGATGAAGATGCTACAAAAATAAAAGAAGTACTTACTAAGCTGTTTGAAGGTGATGCATCATCAGCACGTCCAGAAGGTTCTATGGCAGTTTCACATTTAATATGGTGGCAACATAACTCTAAGTCAGGGCAATACTCATCTGCTAAAGTACATCAAACATTACGCGACCATATTCAACAAGGTTTACCGCTGGATACATCAGCATTAAATGACTCATTAAAACCAGCGCTACCTGACCTTGATACTCAGGTAATAGAAGGGTTCTAAAATATGCATGAGGCCCGCTTGATTTCTATTTCGGCCCTACAACATTATCTATTTTGTCAGCGTCAATGTGCGCTGATCCATTTAGAGCAAGTATGGCAAGAAAACTTTTTAACGGCGCATGGTCGCCAATTACACGAAAGGGTAGATCACGGTGGGCCTGAAACACGCAAAGGCATAAGATTTGAAAGAGGAGTAACGGTCAATGCACCGAAATTGGGGTTAACGGGAAAACTTGATTTATTAGAATACCAAGCGTCAAATAATCAATTTACACCCGTTGAATATAAACGCGGCAAGCCTAAAGCCAGTAACATCGACAAAGTACAGCTGTGTGCACAGGCATTATGTATAGAAGAAATGCAAAGTGTAGAAGTTCAACACGGTGCGCTGTGGTATTGGCAAACACGTAAACGTCTTACTGTAGACATTGATGAAGCATTACGTTTGCAAACCAAAACGCTGATTTCAGATATTCAAACCATGTTTTATAGTGCTAAAACACCACCCCCAATATTTGGCAAGCATTGCAAAGCATGTTCTTTAAATGAAATCTGCCAACCCGAGCTCATAACTAAAGACAGCTCATCGCGTTATATTACGGGTTTATTTAACATGGATGATGAATGAAAAAATTACAAAATTGTTTATACATCACAAAGGATGGGGCTTATTTGCATAAGCAACGAGACACCTTGTTGATAGAGCAAAAAATCGCCGGTAAAAAAGAGAAATTATTACAAATCCCCATCCACTCTATCGGTAGTATATTTTGCTTTGGCAATATCATGGTATCACCACAACTACTTGGGTTTTGTGGTGAGAGTGGTACACACTTAGCTTTTTTTGATATGCATGGAAAGTTTTTGGCAAATGTTGTCGGCAAACAAATGGGAAATGTATTACTCAGACGCCAACAATTTAGTATTCAAAATGAACCGGCGCTCTATATTGCTAAAACTTGTGTAGGGGCTAAAATTCGCTCATCTCGGGTATTATTAATGCGACATAGGCGAAATCATGGTGACTCAGTAAAATTAACCAAAGCAATAGACCGACTTAAACAAATCATTGCTCAGTTACCCCACACAAATGAATACCAAACGGTATTAGGGCTAGAAGGCGAAGCCGCATCGCATTATTTTGCAGTGTTTGGCGAACTAATAAAGTCAAATAAAGAGAATGTACTATTTAAAAGCCGCAGCCGTAGGCCTCCCAAAGATCCAGTTAATGCCGTACTTTCACTACTTTACTCAGTACTTGGGCAGGAAATAAGTGGCGCATTACAAGGTGTAGGTCTTGATCCTCAAATTGGCTTTTTACATAAAGAACGACCTGGACGCAACAGTTTAGCATTAGACTTACTTGAAGAATTTCGAGCGAGCATTGTCGATAGCATCACCATTAAGTTATTCAACAATAAGCAACTTAGTAGCAAAGATTTTACTCAAGATGCCGTAGGCGGTTTTACACTCAAAGATGATGCAAGGCGATTGGTCTTTCAGGCTTATCAAGAAAAAAAGCAAGAAGAAATAACGCACCCTTTTTTAGGCGAAAAAATACAAGTTGGGCTCCTACCTCACGTACAAGCTATGTTGCTTGCACGTCATATTCGTGGTGATTTGGCTAAGTACCCAGCTTATTATGTGCAAAAATAATCACTCAGATAAATTCATTTATAAGGAAATAGTACAATGATGATATTAGTAACTTACGATGTTTCTTTTGAAAATGAAGGCGGAGAAAAGCGCTTACGTAATTTAGCTAAAGTGTGCTTAGACTATGGTATGCGAGTTCAATACTCTGTTTTTGAATGTGAGGTTGACTCAACGCAATGGCTTATTTTCAAAGAAAAGCTACTTTCAATCTACGATCCTGATGTTGACAGCCTAAGGTTTTATAAATTAGGTAAAAGTTGGCAAAATAAAGTCGAGCATTATGGTGCAAAAGTAGCTATAGATATTTTTAGAGATACATTAATTTTATAAACCTGCGCTACCCCCTTTGTTCTCATTAAAAAGTGGGGACCTTAGCGATTATTTAAGCTCTTTGAAAACAAGGAATTTATTATAAGTAACATAGTAATGATTGTTTTATTACTATGTTACCTATGCGGTTAGCGACATATTATTAATTATGCTAGGCTAGCTATGCCTTTTATTTAAGGCAGTCGCGCCTCACGCAGGCGCGTGGATTGAAACTTTTTTATTCCTGCAAATCCGAGCGCGCTATTTAGTCGCGCCTCACGCAGGCGCGTGGATTGAAACTATGAGTTGATGATTTTATTAATTGATCACCTTTGGTCGCGCCTCACGCAGGCGCGTGGATTGAAACAAGTTGCATCTAAAATCGCCAGTGCTGCAAGTGGTCGCGCCTCACGCAGGCGCGTGGATTGAAACCTGTAGGTTTACCTTACGGTGCAACTGATATTTGTCGCGCCTCACGCAGGCGCGTGGATTGAAACCGCTCATACGTTTTGTAAATGTTGACTTTGAAAAGTCGCGCCTCACGCAGGCGCGTGGATTGAAACATAAATGGTTCACCGATTGTTACATCAATGATAAGGTCGCGCCTCACGCAGGCGCGTGGATTGAAACCTCACTCTATAAACCAATCACTTAAAGATAACTTGTCGCGCCTCACGCAGGCGCGTGGATTGAAACCGGTGTGGGATCTACTTTCAAAAGTCACAGGTAAAAGTCGCGCCTCACGCAGGCGCGTGGATTGAAACCAGACGATCGTGCTTGCTTTGTTTGGGGTTTTTCGTCGCGCCTCACGCAGGCGCGTGGATTGAAACCAAGAGCGTAGGCTTGAGTCGCGGCATGAATCAAGTCGCGCCTCACGCAGGCGCGTGGATTGAAACTGCAAAAGCTTGATGAGTTGCGTCATTACTGTGGTCGCGCCTCACGCAGGCGCGTGGATTGAAACATTAGAATAGCTCTTAAACTTGACATTATCGACAGTCGCGCCTCACGCAGGCGCGTGGATTGAAACTTGATATATCAACATCATCTGTTAATCTCCAAGGTCGCGCCTCACGCAGGCGCGTGGATTGAAACTAGACAAATCTATTGCGGTACGGGCAGATGAGAGTCGCGCCTCACGCAGGCGCGTGGATTGAAACGTGGAAATAAGGATTAAATTATGGCTTTACCAGGTCGCGCCTCACGCAGGCGCGTGGATTGAAACCGCATTTAATAACGGGTGGTAAACTGGCTTTAGCGTCGCGCCTCACGCAGGCGCGTGGATTGAAACTATTTCGGGGGAAAGAAGCAGTACGCATCAGATGTCGCGCCTCACGCAGGCGCGTGGATTGAAACTATAGCGTTGATTCATGCCGCGACTTAAACCCAGTCGCGCCTCACGCAGGCGCGTGGATTGAAACTGACTCTCTGAAAGTGTTGAAATATGTACTGTTGTCGCGCCTCACGCAGGCGCGTGGATTGAAACCGTGCTTGGGTTGCTCACGAATATGATTGTACAAGTCGCGCCTCACGCAGGCGCGTGGATTGAAACTAAGAATTTGAAATTACAATGTTTTAAAAGTCGGTCGCGCCTCACGCAGGCGCGTGGATTGAAACGATAACTTGATACATATTTGCATCTAAATCGCCGGTCGCGCCTCACGCAGGCGCGTGGATTGAAACACTGAAGCCTAGCGTTGTTACTTTGCTTGAGTTTGTCGCGCCTCACGCAGGCGCGTGGATTGAAACATGTAAGATTCTGCAATGTCAGACATGCGTCTATGTCGCGCCTCACGCAGGCGCGTGGATTGAAACAAGTAGTATTACATCATTTGGATTTAGTATGTGATGTCGCGCCTCACGCAGGCGCGTGGATTGAAACGCTTGGTCTGTTGCTAAATCTATATTAGATAATTGTCGCGCCTCACGCAGGCGCATGGATTGAAACCTCTCATCCGTTTTGTAAATGTTGATTTTGAAAAGTCGCGCCTCACGCAGGCGCGTGGATTGAAACTCAATAGCTTTTTTGACACTGGAAAAAAAATTGAGGTCGCGCCTCACGCAGGCGCGTGGATTGAAACTCACTTGCAGCCGTTGTAGTAACAGCTTGGTCAGGTCGCGACTCACGCAGGCGCGTGGATTGAAACCAGAGCTTGAGCAAGAGCCTGAATTATAGCTATGTCGCGCCTCACGCAGGCGCGTGGATTGAAACTCTAAAAAAGAACATTATCTACAATTTGAAGATGTCGCGCCTCACGCAGGCGCGTGGATTGAAACAGATAACAGCTCTCGAAATTGGGGGCGCTTTTACGTCGCGCCTCACGCAGGCGCGTGGATTGAAACTTCTTTTAGCTCTTTACCTTTTAAGCCTTCATCAGTCGCGCCTCACGCAGGCGCGTGGATTGAAACGAATAATAAGTAAGCAATGTCATTATCTTTGAGTGTCGCGCCTCACGCAGGCGCGTGGATTGATGCTTTTCGTTCACTGCCGCACAGGCAGCTTAGGTGACGATGGACCGAAACGATTTACCGAATAAACAGTGCAGCCTGAGGAGGTGAGGTCATGGATGACCGATGTAACCAAGCTCCATGGATGGATTTACACGCTAATGTTGGTTCAACGTTAGTTCACTGCCGCACAGGCCGCTTAGGTGACAATGGACCGAAACGATTTACCGAATAAACAGTGCAGCCTGAGGAAGTGAGGTCATGGATGACCGATGTAACCAAGCTCCATGGATGGATTATAAATCGTTAGCTTAGCGTGATTATTCGGGGTTTCTCGCGCTAAAGCACGACCTACGCTACTGGTATTTAGGTGATGAGTGATCGATGTAACCAAACTCCATGGATGGATTATAAATCGTTAGCTTAGCGTGATCATTCGGGGTTTCTCGCGCTAAAGCACGACCTACGCTACTGGTATTTAGGTGATGAGTGACCGATGTAACCAAGCCCTTGGATGGATATAAATCGTTAGCTTAGCGTGATTATTCGGGGTTTTTCGCGCTAAAGCACGACCTACGGTACTGGTATTTAGGTGATGAGTGATCGATGTAACCAAGCTCCATGGATGGATTTACACGCTAATGTTGGTTCAACGTTAGTTCACTGCCACGCAGGCAGCTTAGGTGACGATGGACCGAAACGATTTACCGAATAAACAGTGCAGCCTGAGGAAGTGAGGTCATGGATGACCGATGTAACCAAGCTCCATGGATGGATTATAAATCGTTAGCTTAGCGTGATTATTCGGGGTTTCTCGCGCTAAAGCACGACCTACGGTACTGGTAGGTGATGAGTGACCTGTGTTACCAAGCCCTTGGATGGATTGTAAATCGCTAGCTTAGCGTGATTATTCGGGGTTTCTCGCGCTAAAGCACGACCTACGGTACTGGTATTTAGGTGATGAGTGATCGATGTAACCAAGCTCCATGGATGGATTATAAATCGCTAGCTTAGCGTGATTATTCGGGGTTTCTCGCGCTAAAGCACGACCAACGCTACTGGTATTTAGGTGATGAGTGACCGATGTAACCAAACCCTTGGATGGATATAAATCGCTAGCTTAGCGTGATTATTCGGGGTTTCTCGCGCTAAAGCACGACCTACGCTACTGGTATTTAGGTGATGAGTGACCGATGTAACCAAGCTCCATGGATGGATTATAAATCGCTAGCTTAGCGTGATTATTCGGGGTTTTTCGCGCTAAAGTACGACCCGCAATATACATGGTTTAGGTTGTGAATTAATATCATTGTTGATGATTTACTTTTGATTCAATCTATCTGCTGAACTTGGTTTCGGCCTGCATTTTTGGCGTTGTAGAGTGCTTTGTCTGCGGCGCTAATCATGGTTTGTGGTGTTGTATCTTTACTTACAAAGCAGGTATGGCAACCAATACTTAAAGTAAGTTGTGGTGAAATGTCAGAGTATAAGTGCGGGATATTCAACTCATGTATTCTTTGCTGTAATAAGTCAGCAAACTGTAGGCAGTGCTGTGTATCAATACTCGGGAGAATAATGGCGAATTCTTCACCGCCATAACGGGTTGCTAAATCACCTTGGCGTTTACATTGTGCTTGCAGTGCTTGGGCTACTTGCCTTAATACGTCGTCACCTTTTTGGTGGCCGTTATTATCGTTGTATAACTTAAAGTAATCTATATCGCAGATGATTAAACTGACGGGCTGCAAGGTGCGTGTTGCTCTTTGTATTTCATTCGTTAAAGTTTGATCAAAACAGCGTCGGTTGGCTATGCCGGTCAGGCTATCGATGTTTGCTTGAAGTTTAAGTTCTTGGTTTGCAATTAACAGCTGATGTTGGGTTTGTTCTAAACGTTGTTTATAAACAACATTTTTAAGTGCATTTGCAATTATTTCGCCTACTAACTTTATGCGTATTAAATCAGTATTAGTCCAATTATGTGCTTTGCTAACGCAATCACAGCCTATAAAGCCAAATAGTGTATTGTCTGACCGTAGGCCAATGCATAAAACCGATTTAATGCCTTCAGATTCAAACTCTTCTCTTTCTGCGGCCGCCTGAACGGGTAACAGGCTTACGTTAGGCACGTTAAATACGTGTTTTTCGTTCATAGTTTTAAAAAAGTAAGGCAATGAGTTTTGTGGAATATTTTGTAATTCATCTTTAAAGGGATTGATGTTGTTATTAACCCATTCATGGGTATTACTCATTTCTTTGCCATCGTTACTAAATTGAAACAGGTAGCTGCGATCAGCATGACAGAATGTGCCTATGGCCTCTAAAGCGCTTTCAATTTGTTGATCTAGGTTTTCAGTTTGAATATCAATTAATTGAGCTGATATTTTCGCGATGACCTCATCAAAATCAGCTTGATTATCAGGTTCATACTGCACTTCAAAAATAAGTGCGATAAGGTTTTGTGCAATATAGCTGTAACGAACGTTTATATTTTGTCCGTTTTCAAGATGGATTGGTGGCTTAACGCTTGAAGGTAAGCTGGTATCTAGTGTCTCAAAAAGATGTAAATGGGATAAGGCATCATGTGCAGAAGTAACTAAAGCGGGGATCCCTAGTAGTGTTTGCGCTGATGGGTTGGCAAAAACAGAATCAGTGCGCTGATCAAATAACGCTATTGTTATGGGCAAAGCCTGGAGTGCATGCCATATGTCTTTTACTGAATCTATTGTACCTGTAGAAGCGTTGTTCACTGGTTTCCCTAACGTCTTGTTAACACTTTTAGCTTAACGTGAATTGAATGAGAATGGTACTTTTTTGTTTAAATAGCATAGTTACTTAAATTGCTGCGAGATTGCTGTGGGTTAGTACTAAGTTTTTAGTGCGTTTAGTCATAGGAAGTATTACAATTGATATTGTATATCATTACTCTTTCCTGCATCTTTAAAAATGATGACTCTTAGCACCATTAAGCATAGGTAAAAACCGCTTTTCATGACCGATATTACAACTCACAAAGCTTCCAGACGTCGATTACTAATAGCATTAGCTATCACATGTTCTTTTATGGTCATTCAAGTTATAGGGGCTTACTATGCTAATTCTCTCGCTGTTATGGCTGATGCAGGGCACTTATTTGTACATAATAGTTCGTTATTTATCGCGCTTATCGCCTCGAGTTTAGCTATTCATTTAGCAAAAAACTATAATGATGGATATCAAAAAGCAGAGTTAAGTGGTGGCTTGTTAAATGGGTGTCTTTATTTAGCAATTAGCATGGTTATTTTGTTTGAAGGGGGGGAGCGTTTTTTACATCATCATGAGGGCCAAGGCGCACCTGTAAATAGTTATTTGATGTCTGTAATAGCCGCAACGGGCTTTCTTTTTCATGGCGCTGCTGCGTGGGTTTTATATAAAGGGCGCAAAGCAAGTATTAATGTTTATGCCGTTTTCTTACATTCGTTCTTTGATTTAATTTCGACGGTGTCTACTTTTATTGCCGGCGTATTGATTTACCTTACTGGCTGGACAGTGATTGATATACTTTCAAGCATGTTAATCGCTTTGTTTGTGATGTTTACCGGTGTAAAAGTGATTATTAGCTGTGTTAAAGGGTTATGGCTCAATAAGGCTAAATTGCCTGATGTAGGCGATATTGAAAGTGCGATAAGCAAAGTTGAGCACGTTGAAAATGTACACAATGTAACTGTCATTAGGCGCGAAAAAGAGCTTGTTGTTGGTGCGCACGTTGTCTTAAAACAACATTGTACAAAAGAAAAACACGACGAGGCGTGCCGATTAAAGGTGGAGCAATTGCTTGCGCAACAATTTAATGTGGTTACCAGTGTACTGCAAATTGAAAGTAATGGTTGTACGCACTAAATTAAATGGACTTATTTGCTTGGCAAAACGGGTTTTTTCTTTTACTTTTATTAGTATGGATCTTTGATAGGGTAAGCCTTTGCCGATTTTTCAGCAACGATATTTTGCTTTTAGTTGTTCAGTAGTACTGGGTTTACTTGCAGGGGCTGTTAACTTATTACCTTTTTGGTTTTTAGACAGCTCTGAATTTTTGTTTGGTCAATTTTTTGTTGTTCTTACATTATTGTGCTTTGGCTTACGTTATGCCTTGCTCACATGTGTATTTAGTGCCGCATTTATATTTTATCGTTGGGGGCATTGTTGGCCATCACTTGTCTTTACTGGCGAGGTAATATGGCTTTACTTTTTTTGTTGTCGCAGCGCTAAACCTTTATTTGTTAGGGGCCTTGTATACTGGTTACTAATAGGTACACCCCTTTTAGCTGTTTTTGGCTATTTTTTTGTGAAGCTCCCAGCCTTAGAAATTGCCACAGCTTTAGTTAAATATTTTTTAAATGCTGCCATTGTTTTAAGTGTGATTGATTTACTTAGCTTCTTCTTTTTAAAAAAATCTTGGCAAACTCGCGACCTATCCCTGTACAAAATTCTTAATTATATCGTTAGCTTACTTATTATATTGGTGGTGATTTTAACAACTATCGTGCTTACGAATAATCACTACTCGCGTATTGAATATGAAGTTAAATCGCAATTAGGAGAAAAATCGAAAGATATTGCGGCCAAAATCGATTTGTATCTGAATGACTATCGTCGAGGCGTAGTGCTTACCGCAAAAGCAATTGAGCAAGGAATTGATGAGGAGCTTGCGCTGAAGCATTTAATGGGGCTGTACCCAAACTTACGTTCTTCAATTGTGAGTGATAATAAGGCTATTGCACGTATTTTTAATCCAATGAGTTTAAAAGAAAGCTTAAAAGATGATGCCCCCTCTATTGCCGATCGCGATTACTATATAAAAGGCAAAGACTCACCTAAAGGGTATATTTCAAATATATTTAAAAGTCGGGGATTAGGCAATGTGCCTATTGTTGGTGTGTCTGCTCCTATTTACAAAAATAGCGAGTTTCAAGGTATTGTTGAAGGCTCACTTGTTTTTGATTTTTTCTTTCGTTTTAGACCCATAATATTTGAAAACGACGGTGAGTTGATTGTTTTAGATGCGAGTAAACAAGTTGTATTTAGCACATTAGGCGATCACTATCCGGTATTGAATCAATTAAGCTCAATACAACTAGATGCTTTACGTGGTGACGAACGTGGTGTGATGGTAACAGAACTTGATGGAGAGCAGTATTATGTGCAATCTTATCTATCGGAGCAGCAAGGCTGGTATGTTGCAACATTATTGAAGCGAAAATATGCAAATTTAGTTGCAGCAAGCGCATGGGGACAGTCTTTATTTTTAGCATTAGTTGTGATTGCTTTGATCAGCATTTTTATAACTCAATTGAGCCGTTGGCTAGTGAGGCCAATAAAGCAGTTATCAGCCCAAATAGATGAGTTTGAGCCCACGGCAACGGCAACAGCCATCGATAATTCTTATAATTCATGGCTTGAAGTGTTTAGTTTGCAGTGTCAATTTGCAACACTTGCATTTAATTTGACGTCAAATTTTAGAGATTTAGAGCAAGTAAATAATGAAAATGAAGCACTAAATCAGCGTTTAAAAAACTTTAATGTGAGCTTGGAATTTCAAGTAAACGAAAAAACAGATGAGTTGATTAAAGCGGTTGCGCTGGCGAATAAAGCAAGTCAGGCTAAATCGCAATTTTTAGCAAATATGAGCCATGAAATACGCACTCCACTTAATGGTATTATTGGCCTAACAGATATATTACTTAAAAATAAAGCAATAAACCAAGAAGGTAGTGAGCACCTTCAAATGATTCAACAAAGCGCAAACAATCTTTTACTGATCCTAAATGATATTTTAGATTTTTCTAAAATTGAAGCTGGCGCACTGAAACTCGATACAAGATCAGTCGATTTACATCAATTGTTAAATCAACTGACATTAGTATTTACCAATACAGGACTGCAAAAAGGCGTTGCTTTTACATTAGAGATTTCTGCCAATGTACCTCAAGTTATGGAGCTCGATCCTCTTAGGTTAAGTCAAATTGTGAACAACGTGCTTAATAATGCAGGTAAATTTACTAAAAGCGGTAAAATTGAAATGTCAGTTTCATATTTTGACGGAACGTTATCGTTGTCAATTAGTGATACGGGAATTGGTATTTCGGAAAAACAACAAAGTCAGCTATTTAAAGAGTTTACGCAGGCCGATATATCAACCACACGGCAATATGGTGGCACTGGGCTGGGGCTGGCTATTTGTAAGCGAATCGTAGAATTAATGGGCGGCAATTTAAAACTAAAAAGCAAAGAAGGTGAGGGAAGTTGCTTTACAATCGCTGTGCCGGTGAAAGTCGCGCAATTATCTGAGCCGGTTAATAATGAGCAACCTGTGCCTGATTTATCTGATTTTAATGTACTGCTTGTTGAAGATAATCCAATTAATCAGATGGTTATTTCAAAAATGGTTGGAGACACTGGGTGCTCATTACATATAGCGAGCGATGGCGAAAAAGCACTTGTGTGTTTAGAGACCATGAAAGCTGACATTATTTTAATGGACTGTCAGATGCCTAATATGGACGGTTTTCAGTGTACGCGTGCGATACGAACTCACCCTGAAAAGTATGCTGATGTAATTATTATTGCGATTACAGCAAATGCGTTTGAAGATGATCAAAAACGGTGTTTACAGGTAGGCATGAATGATTTTATTGCTAAGCCAGTTGATAGAATATTGCTTTATAAGTGTTTAAATAAATGGGTCGGAAAGCTAAAATCATGATCATTTTCGGTAATTTACTAACCGCGATTAGACGTTATTAATACTAGGGCGTGTTGACCTTTCGTGATTGATTTTGCAGCAGTCTATTTGGTATTTAGGCAAGACAGCGCCTATGGTGTGTGGTTGTTCCCCATAAATAGGCGATAACGCAGGAGCAGTTATCGAGCCCGCTAGGCTACAAACCTCGCGCCGCGATAAAATCGCCCCTAGATTGAACGAATTTCAATCCACAAAGGTCAACACGCTCTAGTTGTAAACCTTAAGTTTGAGGCTATTTTATTTCAGAAGCATTCGCTTCTTTTTTAAATGCTTTGTAGTTTATCAATCACGTTATTAATGTAGTCATCACTTAATAACTTATCAGCGGTAATTGGCCGTGCAAAATAATACCCTTGTAAATCATAACAACCAATGCGGTTTAAAAAGCGTATTTGTTCGATTGTCTCAACGCCTTCAGCAATACAATAAAGGTTAAGGTTTTCAGCAAGTGTATGAATGGTCTTTAATATTGATTCATTACCACTGTCTTGACCGATTTTACGAACAAAACTTTGATCGATTTTTATCACGTCGATTGGAAATTGATTTAAGTAGGTCAAAGACGAATAACCAGTACCAAAATCATCGAGTAATAATTTAAATCCTGCATTTCTGAGTGTTTGTAGCTGCTTTGCTGCTTTATTTTTATCATCAAGTAGCGTGTTTTCAGTAATTTCTAAACGCAGTTGTACAGGCTTTATATGGTGTTGAGTGAGAATGAACAATAAGCGCTCTGTTAAGTTGGATTTTAGTATATGTACTGGCGATAAATTCAGAGATAAATAAAAACGTGGGTTAGCACGTAACAAAGGCGCTAACTCTTTAAGTGCACGGGAAAGTGCTTGTTCGGTCAGTACATCAATTAGGCCTGTTTCTTCTGCAATAGGGATAAATTTAGCTGGGGAGATAAACTGGCCTTCATGTTGCCAGCGCATCAGTAGCTCCACACCTTTGATTTTTTTACTTTTTACATTCACAATTGGCTGATAGTTATTGAAAAGTAGATCATCTTTAAATGCATCCTTTAATGCATTTTCTAACAAGAGTTTTTGTGTAATTTGGTCATTCATTTGCTCAGTAAAAAACTTAAACCCATTACGCCCAGATTGTTTAGCATGCATCATTGCGATGTCAGCATGTCGGATCAATTGATCTGCGGTTTTTGCATCAAAGGGATAAAGAGCAACACCGATACTTGCTGATATGTTAATGGCAAAATCATCAATAACAACCCTTTTAGCGAGTTCGATAGTAAGTGCTTTGACTTGTGCGCTAAGTGCCTGAGGTGAGTTGAGGTTATTTACTAAGAGCAAAAATTCATCACCACTTTGACGGCCTAAAACTCCATCGCTATCTAACATCGCATTGACTCTTTGCGTAATATCGCATAGTAGCTGATCGCCTACCGCGTGACCAAATGAGTCATTTACAGGTTTAAATTTGTCTAAATCTATAAATAACAATGCTGATAAAGTTTGACGCTTATCGGCATCTTTTATTGCCCGATTGATTTTTTGATACATCAGTGTGCGGTTAGGGAGCTTAGTTAATGGATCGTAATTAGCTAAGTACCTAAGTTCGTTTTCTGCTCTTTTTTGCTCAGTTAGATCAGATATAACCACGACATAATAACTGACGAAGTCACTGTCTTTAGCAACAGCAGTAATACTAATGTGAATTGGGTGCGATGGGTTTGTTCTGGTTTTTATGTATGCATCACCACGCCAGTTTTGTCGGGGTTTTAGTGAATTTAGTATCTTAATGTAATCGGCGTATTGTTGTTTGCCTAACGCAGCTAAAAACCCTTTTAAATTTAAAGTTGCGGGGCTTGAATCAACAGAAAAAGCATCTGCAAAACTGTTATTAACAGAAAAGGGGAGTAATTGATGATCTAAGATTAACAACCAATCATTTATTTGACTAAATGCTTCACCTAAAACCGCTGCTTGCTGCGCTGTTGCACGACTTTCTGTGATATTTGTATATATACCCGATACACGAATTGGTTTTTTATTTTCATCGGTTTCAATGACTTCCCCAATATCTTGATACCACAGCCAGTGGCCTAATGCGTGCTTTAAACGGTATGTCGCTTGCCATTGTTGCTGGTTTTTTTGTTCTAGGAATGCAGCCCAATCCAAGCTTAACTGGCGCTTGTCATCAGGGTGAATTAACGCAGTAAATTGTTCAAAACTGTGTGTATGGGGTAGGGTTTCATACCCTAGCTCGTGCTTTACTCGGTGCTGAGTGGCGCTGCGCGTTAAAAAGTTTACTTCCCACACGCCACTTTTACTGCTAGATAACGCAAGCTCAGTTTGCTGTTGCGAGTCGAGTATTTTATCGTGAGCTAGTTTTATCGTTTGTTGCCGTGATCTATATTGCCAAAAAATAATAAATAATATAAAGAGTCCAATAATAAAATAAAGGCTGATTGCAAGAGGAGAGCGCCACGGTGCGTATGCAATACTAAAATCCAGAGTTCGGGTTTTACCCATTCCAGAACCATGTATATGGTATGCGGAAATGGATAATTGATAATCGCCAGGAGGGAGTTTAGTAAAAAAAACATTATTATTTTTTATTTTTTCATAACTAAAAGGGCTTGGGCCTTGTAAAGACACTTTATAGTGTGTTTTGTCTATATGCTGAAAATTAAAATTCGAAAAACTGACTTCTAAACCCATATCTTCGGAGTTTAATTGTAGCGGTTGTTCACTATATTTTAATGGGTGGTAGTCGAGTGGACGAGAAAATAACGATATATCAGTAATTTCAGTTGTAATATTTTGTTGGTCACTTGGTACAGATAAAAAATCTTGCGGGGCTAAAGTTAACAACCCTAACGTTGTGCCAAATGCCAGTCTCCCATCACTTAACTGAGTATGTGAATCAACATTGAATTCATTAACGGTTAAACCATCACTAACAGTGTAAGTATCAATTTGCATTGAACTTAAGTTGAGCCGGTACAAGCCATTTTGACTACTTACCCATAAAAAACCAAAAGGATCTATCTGTAAAGCGAAGATCGATTTTGTTTTTAGACCGCTGGCGAGATTGACTCTGTATTTTTCTTCATAGGTATTAGCATCTAAGCCTATTAAGCCTTCTTGAGAAGAAGCAAGCCAAAGGATATTGTTATAGTCCAGTACCCAATCATCAATCGTAATATAGGAAAGCGGATTATAATTTTTAACTTCGTAGAGTAAAGTTAACCTTTCACGCTTTTCATTATAACGATAAAGTGCACCAGAGACGCTTATGAGATGATCATCAGGATAGGTATTAAGAGGTTTTAAAAATCTATGCACGTTAATAGGATCAAGTTGCTCCTTGAGGCCCCTAATGGGGCGTGTGTTACCTGTTTTACCATCGTAAATATAAAAATCTTTTTCGCTAAAAAATGCAAATGTATCTGTTTGAATTTGGTAGTAACCATATGTTGGTCCTTCGGTCAAAATATTCTGGGTGATCCCTTGCATTGGAGTTGGAAGCAGTTGTTCTGTTTGTTTATCAAACAAAGCTAGGCCATTATAAAGCAATAGCCATAAAAATCTGTTTGGTTCGTTTAGCTCGGCAGGAGCAATACCATATACGCTATATTGTCCATAAAATGCTTTTGTATCTGCTGTTGCTAGGTAAGTTTTGGTAATACCCGCTTTTTCATTAATGCGTGTTAAACCGTTATTAGTACCTAGCCAAAGTGCATTAGTGTCATCTTGAAAAACAGATAATACGACATTACTATGTAATTTATCTTGACTTGTAATTTCGATGTTATTAAAACGACGAGCAAACGTTGACCACGTAAAAACACCTTGTGAGCGAGATGCAAGCCACATTAATCCTGTTTTATCTACCATGACATCTAAAATAGTATTATCGGTCATGTTAAATTTACTTTGATCGAACCGCAGTATAAATAAGCTTTGATTAGTGTGACGGTCATATTGATATAAGCCATCTTGAGTGACAACAAACTCACCAAAGGGTGTATTTATATAATCCCAAATATTGTGATGCGGTATTAGCGTTTTTATATTTGCAAAGTCGAACTGGCTATTTTTATCGAGTGAAATGCTATAAAAGCCTTCAACAGTACCAACCATCAAACCTAATTGAGGGTCTACATGTAAGAACTTTATATTATTATTATCTTCATTTAGTTTGTCTTTGCTCAGCAGTGGGATTTTGGTGATGTGATCATCAATCAAAGATTTAGAATACAAGCCATTGCTAGTTGCTATGTAAATAAAGTTATTATGAATAGTTAATGCACGAACAAGGTGTTCAGGTTTATTTATTGAAAATGTATGTGTGAAGGTGCTGTGTTTACTATCAAACGTATAAACGTGGTCATTGATAGCGTAATAAAAAAGAGTCCCTCTTTGTTTAACCGCATTAATAGGAGAGTAACGTTTATCTTCTTCACTTAGTTTTCCTGAATAAACCTTTCTGGTGACGAGTGTTACCGGGTTAATAAGAAAAGCCCCTGAATATTCTGTTGAGACAAAAATCTCATCACTTTCGGTGGCAAATAGGAATAAAATCGATGCTTGGTCTAACCCTTGCTCACCCGTGAATGTTTTTACCTGATATCCATCGAAACGGTTGAGTCCTTGTTTTGTACCAATCCAAACAAAGCCAAGATGATCTTGTAATGTGTTGGTGACGTAACCTTGAGATAAACCCTCATCAGGGGAGAGACGTTGCAGTTGTAACGCATAATTTTGAGCATGTGAAGTAGTGCTGTATAAAATGCAGAGTAAGGCGAATAAAATGAAAACAACAATATGCAAACGCACTTATAAGGCTATCCCAATAATGAAGCTAAAATTATGTTAGTAGAATGCTAAATATAGCATAAGAATTTATAGTTTAATTAAAGAATTAGCGATAAATGATAAAAGGGTTATTATTAAGTTTGGCCCCAATAAAATAAGGAGTGTATTATGCGTCATTTCTACAATGTACAAGCGTCTCAAAGTGTTCTCTTAGTAGTGGATATTCAAGAAAAACTGCGCCCCGCAATGTTGCATTATCAAACTGTGGTAGACGTTACCATCCAATTAATACAGGCAGCACAATTGCATTCGATTCCTATCGTGTTTACACAACAATATAAACAAGGTCTAGGTGATACCGAACAACAATTAAAAGCACTCGCACCCAATGGTAACTATTTTGATAAAAGTCATTTTAGTGCGTGTTTGGAGCCTAATTTCATTCCTTTAATGAAAAAATATAATCGCCCACAAATTATTGTAGTAGGTATGGAGGCTCATGTATGCGTATTGCAAACGTGTTTGGATTTAATCGCGCATGGTTTTGATATTTTTATACTATTAGACGGTGTGAGCTCGCGAAATGATTTACATCGCGATTTGGCTGTAGAACAATTGCGCCAAGCAGGGGCTGTGATCAGTTGTGCTGAGAGTGTTATTTTTCAGTGGACAGAAGTTGCAGCAACGCCACTTTTTAAAAAGATCCTTAAAATAGTGAAATAATTCGAAAAAACTCTCAGAATGGCTCGCATGCTCGGCATCTGATGGCTTTGTTGAGTTAGTGATATCAAACTTACTCGCAGGTTTTAATAGTGAATTAGTTATTTCAGATGCAAAGGCTGTTACTGTATTAGTTAACGTGTAATCAAAATAACAGAAGAGTTAGCGTTAATGCACACTAGTCACTGTAGATAGGGCCTTTGCGTATAAATATTTGCGTAGATCCATAATTTTTTGTGTTGAACTTTATAAGTCTTATCCTCTAATAGTCTTTGAAGATCGCTGTTACTCATTACAATCGCTATTTGCGGTAATTATAAATCACAACTTAATCGTTATTGATATTTTTAGTAGGCTCGCTCTTGTCGTTAAAGTGAAGAAGTTAGCTATTAGCATGTTGTTAGCGCCCTTGTAGCAGTCACATCAGAATTAGTAGAACATTATAAATTTCCTATCATTAATTGAGACTAAATATCGTCTGCTTTTAAAAATCAACACCTTGCAAAAGAAGCAATAAATAGTAAAAAAATTGTACAAATAAATATTGATAACTATTTTCGTTTAGATTAATATGTATTTACTAAATGTTATTGAGAGTGGTTTGTATTCATGTATATCTGTTTATGTCATGGTGTGACAGATAAAAAAATTGAACAAGCAATTGACGAAGGCGCGACTACGATGCGAGAGCTAAGTAAAGAGCTGAACGTTGGCAGCCAATGTGGAAAATGCTGTGGTTGTACAAAAAAAATTCTCAATCGCAAATTGATTCAAATAGCTGATATCACCGACCAAGTTGCTTAATATTGTTTCGATTAAAGTACATATAAAAAAAGCAGCCAAGGCTGCTTTTTTTAGTGTCAGATAATGTTACATCTGCGACTGTAAGTAGTTTTCAATGCCTGCGCTCTTAATCAGCAGCTGTTGTGTTTCTAACCAGTCAATTTGCTCTTCTTGTTCAGTTAAAATATTATCTAGCGCTTCGCGGCTAATATAATCTTTTTTACTTTCAGCAAGTTTAATCGCTTCTTTTAAATCAACAAGTGAATCAAGTTCAAAACTCATATTGGCTGCAATCATTTCTTCGCTATTTTCACCAATACGTAAACGACCTAAATCCTGTAGATTCGGTAAGCCTTCTAAAAATAAGATACGCTCAATTAAACGGTCTGCATTTTTCATTTTTTGAATTGAAGTTTTGTAGTCTGCTTTATCCAGCACACTAAAACCAAAATCTTTAAACATACGTGCATGTAAAAAATACTGATTTATTGCCACAAGCTCATTGGCTAGTATCTTATTTAATGCAATAAGAACGTCTTTATCACCTTTCATATTTTAGCTCCTATTCGCCCATTTGTGATTGGTGATAGTTTTGGCTACCAATTTTATCAATCAAACCAAGTTGTTGTTCAAGCCAGTAAACGTGATCTTCTTCAGTATCAAACAATAGCTTTTCAAGTATTTCACGTGATTGGTAATCTTTTTCTTCTTCACATGTTGCAATAACATCTTTAACACAGGCAACTACTTCGAGTTCAAGTGTTAGATCATTTTGCATCATAGATTTTACATCATGACCAATAATAAGATCACGACGTTTAGTCATATTTGGTACACCCTCTAGGAACAAAATACGTTTGATTAGCCAATCAGCGTGGTCTTTCTCTTCTTCCATTTCGTGATTCAGGCGTACATAAAGTTTATCTAGGCCCCAATCATCATACATACGAGAGTGGATAAAATACTGATCGATTGCAGCAAGTTCATTTGCTAACAACCTATTGAAGCTGTCGATAACTTTTTGATTACCTTTCATAATGGCGTACCTTTAAATCATAATTGTGACAAGTTTAGTCTATATCGACATAAATGCAAGTATTTTCCTTTTAAATCATATGGTTAATATTGAGTTTGATTCTCGTTTAAATTTGCGTTAATGGTTGGTTTATGAACAGTTTTGTATTTGCATTTCTCTTTTAAGTGAGGCTAACAGTGACACGCTAAAAGATGACCATTAAAAAAGTCGCTATAAACCCAATCCATAATGTGCCATTTGCTCGCCACTTAAAAACAATGAAGGCTTGATAGAGCATGGCGATAAAAAATGTAAGTTCTAGTAATAATTGAACAGGAAAAACTAAAATGACATAAAGTTTAGCGTAGCTCGATGCGCTTGATGAGCTTATTTGATCATTTAGCATTGAAGTTATTGCGTATTCAAAGCCCAAAAAGCAGAGGTGGTTTATTATTAAAATAGACAATACAAACTTCATCGTGCAGTCCTTTTACACTTGTTGATTAATAAGTGTAAAAGCGATTATCGGAAAAATAAAGTTTGCGGGGTATTTAGTCCATCAAAAGTGCTTAGTGTACCTTTTGTGCCAAAAAGTAAAGATCGTTGATAGTAAAAAATACAGGCGTTAATGCCATTAACGACCATAGTGTTCGTATACCCAAGCCACCGATGTTAAATTTATACTTAAAGTTACATACCCCTGCGTTGTTAGCTTGCTCTTTATAGCAATCATAGCTTGTAAGTATTTTGCCTGTATCGCCCAGCTAAAGTAAAAATAATTAATGAGTTTTTGTATATTAAGCCTATTCATGAGACGTATAAGCTTGCGTCTTGTAGTATTTAATGCCTTAATATATTAACAATAAAAGTTGAGTTAAAACCGAAGGTTGGGATAGGGAAAGCAATGAAAAAAAGTGTGTTAGATAGTAAAGTGCAGTCAATCCGAAGTAAGTTGATTGTTACTTTTATTATAATCTCTTTAGCACCTTTATGTTTGCTTTCGTGGTTCAGCTTTATACACGTTACTAATTCTCTGGATAAAAGTGCCCGCATAGAGCTCAGAGAGCTAAGTAGTATTGGTAAACAATTTGCAGATATTTGGTTTGCAGATCATATAAAAGATTTATATTTATTAAACGAACAATTACGTCACAGCCCACTTCATAAACAATTATTAGTTAACGAATTTGTAGGGCGCTATGATTTTGTAAATCAAATTCATATACTCGCAAACCCTATTAATACCCCAATCCCTGTCACAGATGGTTTATTTTCTCATTTGCATCAAGATCAACTCATTCCTATGTTGGCTCAAATTGAACAAGGTAAACCGAGTGTGTTTGTGTCTGTGTTAGGTGAAAAAGCCCATAATCACTTTATTGCTTTGCCAATGGGTGAAGGGGATCAACGTTTAAAATCGATTGTTCTTGTTGACGTTAATTTCCAAGGCCTACTTAAAAACTTAGCGCATATACATGATATAAACGAAAAGCTTACATTTTATATTATTAAAAATGGTGAATTGGTTCAAAACACTGATACTGATGGCGGGCTGAGCTTTACTGAAAATTTGACTGATGAGCAACCATTAGACAAGGTGTTTAGTTATACCAAAACGGATGGTGCAAAATATTACGCCATTTTAAGTGATTTAGACTTTTTAAACGCCACAGGTTGGCAACTCGTGGTAGAAAAACCCGCTGCAGTGATGCTTGAAGGTGCTACTGAATATAAAAAGCTTGCAGTATGGTTAAATGGTTTTGCATTACTGGTTATTTTGATGCTTTCATGGTGGTTTGGTCGACGCCTATCAAACCCATTAATAGTACTGGCGAATGCAACAACGCAAGTGACGCAGGGACTTAGAGAAAATATTCCGATCCTCAATGACTCTAGTGAATTAAACCAATTATCCATTGATTTAGAGCAACTGATAACGGTAAAGGCGCAGCATCAAACACGATTACAAGAGCAAAGTGCTGCATTACAGCTTGCCTTAAAAGAATTAGCGGAACAAAAAAGTGCATTAGATGAGCATGCGATTGTGGCCGTGACAGATATAAAAGGGACTATTTCTTTTGTTAATAAAAAGTTTTGCGAAATAAGTGGCTATGAAGAAGCTGAATTACTGGGCCAAAATCATCGAATATTGAATTCAGGAACTCACTCAAGAAGTTTCTTTGAAAATATGTACAACACGTTGGAAAAGGGTAATGTTTGGCATGCGCAGATCTGTAACCGTAATAAAAGTGGCGCGTTATATTGGTTAGATACAACAATAGCGCCATTTTTAAATGAACAAGGCAAACCGCAAAGTTATATCGCTATTCGTACTGATATCACAAGCTTAAAACTTCAAGAAATGGAGTTAGAGCAGCATAAAACACAACTAGAGTTGGTACTAGATAGTACCGCAGTGGGTGTATGGGATTGGTACATTGATACAAGTAAGGTTTACTTTAACAATCGTTGGGCTGAAATAATTGGTTATGATTTAAAAGAGCTTGAACCAACGACGATTAATACTTGGCTAGATAATGTTCACCCAGATGATGCTATCGTATCAGAGAAAAAACTAACTGAGCACTTTTGTGGTCAATCTGACAACTATGTTGCCGAATCACGTATGAAGCACAAAAATGGTCAATGGGTTTGGATTTTAGATACAGGCCGTGTTGTTGAATGGAATAGCGACGGCACACCAAAACGTATGATTGGCACTCACTTAGATATTACGGCACACAAGGAAACTGAATATCAACTTCAGCAAAGTCGCGATAGATTTGCGTCTTTGGTGGGCAATATTCCAGGCATTGTTTATCGATGTAAACATGATAAGCAATGGACAATGCTATATATGAGCGACCAGACTAAAGCGATTACCGGCTATGAGCCTTTTGATATTGTAGATAACTACCAATTAAGTTTTGCACAAATAGTGCACCCTGACGATGTTCAACACATTGAAACAGTAATAAATGAACAGGTTGCACTCAAACTGCCTTGGTCTGTGGAATATAGGCTGATTGCACTAGATGGTAATGTTCATTGGGTACATGAAAAAGGTCAAGGAGTATATGATTCACAAGGGAATGTACTTTATCTAGACGGTTTTATTTTAGATATAACTGAGCGCTACAATACTCAATTGCAATTATATCGTCAGCAAAGTTTACTCGAAACAATGAGTAAGCAAGGGCAAATTGGTGCATGGGAAGTCGACTTAGAAGCGAATACGATTTATTGGTCTGAAGAAGTCAAAGCTATTCACGAAGTAAGTGATGATTTTGAGCCAGTCATAACCCAGGCACTAGACTTTTATAAGGAAGGCGAACACCGAGACAAAATTAGTGAACTGTTCGAAAATGCGGTTATTCGTGGCAATAGTTGGGATGTTGAACTGATCATCATTACACAAACAGGTAAAGAACGTTGGGTTAAATCGATAGGGCAAGTTGAATTAAAAGATGAACGCTGTGTTCGTGTTTATGGTTCTTTTCAAAATATAGATACCTACAAACGATTAGAGTTAGAAAGTGAAAAAACCAACCAATATAATACTAATTTAGCAAGTATAACGGTTTCTCCTGACGTATTAGCGGGTGATTTTAGCGCGGTTAAAGATTTAGTCGCACAATCTATGTGTGATGTACTTAACGTGCAGCGTGCATCTGTATGGATATTAGAGCGCGGCACCAATAAAATGCATTGCGTGAGTTTATATGTAGATGGCTCTGGTTTTGCGCAAGATACTTTGTGTTTAGATATCACAGCGTACCCTGATTATTTTAAAGCGATATTTGAAAATGGCTTAGTCGCAATAGATAACGTGGACACTCACCACGCATCATTAGATTTTGTAAAAGATTATTCAAGGCCGTTGAATATCAAATCGATGTTGGATGCAGTGATCTCAACAGGTGAAGGGATTTTAGGTGTCTTGTGTGCTGAGAGTGTTGGAGAACAGCATAATTGGAGCCAAAATGAAGAAACTTATTTGCGTTCTTTAGCTACATTGGTTGGCAGTGTTTTGATGTCGCAAAGTCGTAAGAAAACAGCGGAAGAATTAAAAGTTGCACTTGCCAAAGCAAATGATGCTGCACTTGCTAAAAGTCAGTTTTTAGCAACTATGAGTCATGAAATACGTACGCCAATGAATGGTGTACTGGGTATGTTAGAGCTAATAGAACTTGAACCATTAACCAAACCTGTTGAAACTAAAGTGGGGATTGCTAAAAATAGTGCGCATTCACTTTTGTCCGTGATCAATGATATTTTAGATTTTTCAAAAGTCGAAGCAGGTAAAATTGATTTAGAATCAATTAATTTCAATGCCAGAGACTTGATTGGTGAGGTAGCTGAATCGCAGGCGCTAAAGGCGCAAGAAAAACAAATAGAGATTATTCTCGATTTA
The DNA here is from genome assembly GCF_045064175.1 of Pseudoalteromonas sp. Ld20. Lineage (NCBI taxonomy): Bacteria > Pseudomonadati > Pseudomonadota > Gammaproteobacteria > Alteromonadales > Pseudoalteromonadaceae > Pseudoalteromonas > Pseudoalteromonas sp. Ld20. Next base: position 101,876 of record NZ_JBISHB010000024.1, on the reverse strand, counting down.
GTCGCTTTAGTGCCATCTCAGTTCAAAGGTGACCCTGGGCGAATACGCCAAGTGTTGACAAACTTACTTAGCAATGCAGTAAAATTCACTTCTCAAGGGGAAGTTGTTATCACTGCAGCTGTGCAAAACATTGATCAACAGTACCAATTGAGCATCAAGGTCAAAGACTCGGGTATTGGTATACCGCTTGCCAAGCAGCAAAGTTTGTTTAGCCCATTTTCACAAGTGGATGCCTCGACTACGCGTGAATACGGCGGCTCAGGTTTAGGTTTAGCCATATGCAAACAGTTATGTGAGTTGATGGGCGGGGCTGTTACCTTGTACAGTGAAGTTGGCAATGGCTGTGAATTTACGGCGACAGTTATGCTAGAGTTAGGCACCGAACAAGAACGCAGTATTCCAACAATCGATATGCATAAATTACGTGTTCTGGTTGTGGATGATAATGAAACAAACCGGTTGGTAATTAGTCAACAATTGGCCCACTGGGGGGCATCGGTTGCCTTAGCTTGCGATGCTGAACAGGCTTTGGCTATGTGCCAAACGTGTATTGATAATAAAGATCTCTTGTATGATATCGCAGTACTGGATATGCAAATGCCTAAAATGGATGGGATCCAATTGTGCCGATTGTTAAAAGCAAACGAGCATTTTAAAGCCATGCCTTTAGTTATGATGACGAGTATTGCAGGATTAGAAGGCGCGCAGCGCTATAGTGATGCTGGTTTCCAAGCGTATTTTCCAAAGCCAATCACCACGGCCGATTTAATTTCTGCAATGGCAGTGATCACTGATAAAGATAAAGCACTTGATTTACCAATGATAACCTCGGGTTATATTTCTTCATTGCGCAACACTAAACAGGATCCAACACATCATTTATTGTTAGTTGAAGATAATTTGATCAATCAAAAAGTGTCTCAACTTATGTTGAGTAAATTAAATTATCAGGTAACGTTGGCTGAAAATGGCCAAGAAGCGGTTGATATTTTGGCACAAAAGCCCGCACACTTTTTTGATTTGGTGCTTATGGATTGTCAAATGCCGATTATGGATGGCTTTGATGCAACACGTTCAATACGCCAAGGAAATGCAGGTACAAAGCATCAAGAAATCACTATTATTGCATTAACTGCTAATGCAATGGATGAAGATAAAGAGTTGTGCTTAGCGTCGGGTATGGATGATTATCTTACCAAGCCGATTCAGTTACAAACCCTCAAAGAAAAGCTTGAACAATATCATTGAGCTTTTTATTCCAACAGATACTCACATACAAAGGTGACCTCAGTACATGACTAATTCTACATCGATAATATTACGCGATGCGTTACCAAGCGACGCTGCGACTATTTTGCATTTTATTACCGAACTGGCAATTTATGAGAAAGAGCCTGATGCAGTTAAAACAGATGAACAAGCTATTTTAAAAACATTATTCAGTGATGGCGCAACAGCCCATAGCGTTATTTGTTTAGATGGCGATGAACCGATTGGCTTTGCTGTTTACTTTTATAATTATTCCACGTGGCTTGGCAAAAATGGCCTTTATTTAGAAGATTTGTATGTGAGCCCCGATAGCCGCGGTAAAGGAGCGGGTAAACTCATTATGCAACATCTTGCACGCCAAGCCATAGCAAAAGAGTGTGGCCGTTTTGAATGGGTGGTTCTTGATTGGAATAAGCCAGCTATTGATTTTTATAATAGCATGGGCGCTGAGCCTCAAAATGAGTGGATAATTTATCGTTTAACTGGTCAAGCATTAATAGATTTCGCAGAAAATAAATAGCAATATAAATAAAAATCATTTGTATTAAGTTGTTATGATGTGTAGATTATGCACATCATTTAATTTTGCGCAGGTGATTTTTATGGCACATCCCCAGCTTAGTAATAAAGCCGAACTTCCACAGGTAGATCAAGCACTCAGCCCTTGGCAATCTAATATAATGGCGGGTAATTATGCGTTTGAACGTGGTGCCTTGTTGGAAGCGCGCGATAAATACACCACCGCACATACTTTAGCATCTCACTTATTAAGTCAGTTTAGTCAAGCACAAACGTGCCAGTCAGTCATTGCAGCCATAGAGCATTGTTGCCCTGCGCTGGTTGTGGCGGCACATAATTTAGCTGACACTTATCGAGCGATGAGCCAATCAGATCAAGCTTGCCAGTGGTTATGTGATGTTCATATAACACTGAGCCATTTAATTGAGCACCCTTGTAATACCATACGCACCGTGGTTGCTCATCATCATCACAAAACGTATACAGAGCTTGTGCAATTTGCAAAAAGCCACAGCCACTGCCCGCAACTAATTGAAAAAATTAACCACACTTTAAGTTATACCCCGGATCATACTGCCACAGTACATTGATCACGTTACGCAAGCCCAAAGGAGCAATTATGGCGTTTATATTACCCGCGTTACCTTACGAATATGATGCATTAGAGCCGCACTTAGATGCAAAAACTATGGAGATTCACCACACATTACACCATCAAACTTATATTAATAAAGCCAATGCTGCATTAGAAAATACTGAGTATGCTAATACGGATGTGCATGAGCTATTACGTAATATTGATACAATAGCAAGCCCATTAAATAAGGTTGTGCAAGAGCATGGTGGCGGTCACGCAAACCACTCGTTATTTTGGACTGTTATGAGTCCAAATGGTGGGGGAGAGCCCACAGGTACTTTATTTGATGCTATCACTGAGCAGCTTGCAGGCTTTGACAGCTTTAAAGAGGCATTTACCGCTGCGGCAGTCAGTCGTTTTGGCAGTGGTTGGGCATGGTTAAGTGTGACTGCAGATAAAACGTTAATCGTGGAAAGCAGCTTAAACCAAGACAGCCCTTTAATGCATGGTAATACACCTATTCTTGGTTTAGACGTATGGGAACATGCATACTACTTGAAATACCAAAATCGCCGCCCAGAATACATCGCCGCTTTTTATAATGTGATTAATTGGAATGAAGTGGAACGACGTTATCTAGACGCTATTTCATAACATTTTATTGAGTGCCGAAAATGGCTAGTAATGTATGGTTTTTCACGTAATCTAATTGATAGATAAAGTTAGTTATGAGAGCTCCATGGATAATAGCCATTGGCAACGTGCCCGTCAAAGTCGCGATCATCGCTTTGACGGCGTATTTTTTATTGCGGTAAAAAGTACCGGTATTTATTGCAGACCAATTTGTCCCGCCCCCACGGCCAAAGAACACAATGTTCAGTACTATCAATATGCGCATAGTGCTGCACAAGCAGGGTTTAGGCCTTGCATACGATGTCGCCCTGACAGTGCCCCAGGTAGTGGCGCATGGCAAGGAACCAAAACCAGCGCATTACGTGCAAAATACTTAATTGATCAAAACTTAATCCAGCCACAAAACTGTGAACAACTCGCTGCGCGGTTAGGTGTTAGCAGCCGCTATTTACGTCGCTTATTTATGCAGTATTTTGGTATTTCAGTCACCCAGTATCGACTATTTAATCAATGCCATTTTGCTAAAAAATTACTGCAAGAAACACATTTACCCGTATCGCAAATTGCGTTTGCATCGGGCTTTAGCAGTATCCGCCGTTTTAATGATGCCTTTTTACAGCAGCTGCATATTTGCCCCAGTAAAATGCGCGCAACTAATAAACCAAGTAACCCCACATTGACGATCAAATTGCCTTTTAGGCCACCCTATAATTGGGCTGCATTACATCAGTTTTTAGCGCGCAGGCTTATATCACCTATGGAATGGTTAAGTGATAATAGTTATGGACGAAGTTTTAATACGCATGGTTGTAAAGGGCAATTTACGGCTGAGTTTATTGAACAAAAACATCATTTTTTAGTATCAATAGATATTGATGAACCGCGTTATTTACACCCCATTTTAACTCAGATACGCCGTATACTTGATTTAGATGCGGATACTACATTAATTGAAGATCACCTTGAGACACATACTCACGGCGCAATTAAATTAACAACAGGGTTACGATTACCGGGTATTTGGTCAACGTTTGAGGCGGGCATTCGGGCTGTGCTAGGTCAGCAGGTGAGTGTAACGGCTGCACACAACTTAGTGGCGCAATTAGTTCAAGCATTAGGTGAAAAAGAGCAAGACCGTATTTATTTTCCTCACCCGCAAGAGGTTGCAAACAGTGAGTTAGATTTTTTTAAAATGCCGCAGGCTCGTAAAAACGCATTACGTGCGCTAGCCCAATTTTGTGCTGATAATCCTGATTGCGAACAGTTGGATGAATGGTTAGGGTTAAAAGGTATAGGCCCCTGGACGGTCAATTACGCAAAACTTAGGGGGCAAAGCCAGCCTGATATTTTACTCGCGGGTGACTTGGGAGTAAAAAAAGCGCAAGCAGCAGCAAAGCCCTTTAATGATGAACTGTGTGCACCATTTCGTTCATATTTAACATTTCAACTATGGCAGCAATTATTATGAGTATTGTACAAATTAAGATCGCCAGCCCACTCGATGACATTATAATTCAAGCGACTGAGCAAGGAGTGAGTTATGTTGGCTTTTACCCCACAAAAGAATACCCAGAACAGATATTGAAAGATGTAAATAATATTCATATACATCAGTGCATAAGTCAGCTTGATGAATACTTTAATGATACGCGGCGCACTTTCACTATTAACTTAGATACCAAAGGCACTGATTTTCAAAAAAGTGTATGGCAGGCATTGTTAAATGTGCCATTTGGGCAAGTACAAAGTTACAGCGATATAGCTCGCGCTATTGGTAACCCAAAGGCGGTACGAGCTGTGGGTGCTGCAAATGGTAAAAACCCTATTAGCATAATAGTGCCGTGTCATCGAATTATTGGTGCCAGTGGAAAGTTAACTGGCTACGCTGGTGGGCTTGAGCGTAAACAATGGTTACTTAAACACGAAGGTTACCCAAGTCAGGGGTGATGTTATGGGTTATTTGATGTAGCATTAGCGCACTTTTTATTGGTAGGCATTTTTATGGCTCAGCTGTATTTTTATTATTCTGCGATGAATGCAGGTAAATCCACCACATTATTACAATCAGCATTTAATTACCGCGAGCGAGGTATGGAGCCCGTAATATTAACGGCTGCCATAGATAATCGCGCGGGTGTGGGTAAGGTGTCATCACGTATAGGGCTTGAGGCTAAAGCGCATATTTTTGATGCAAATAAAGATGTATTTGACTTAATAAAGTCATTAAACAGCGAAAAAAAGCGCCATTGTATACTTGTCGATGAATGCCAATTCCTATCAAAAGAACAAGTCATGCAACTGACCGATGTAGTGGATTACTTGGGCATTCCTGTGTTGTGTTATGGGCTGCGTAATGATTTTAGAGGCGAGTTATTTAGCGGCTCTCAATATTTACTCGCATGGGCTGATAAACTGATTGAATTGAAAACGGTGTGCCATTGCGGCCGTAAAGCTAATCATGTATTGAGAACAGACGAAGATGGCAATGCAATTGCCGATGGCAACCAGGTAGAAATAGGCGGCAACGACCGATATGTATCAGTGTGCCGCAAGCATTATAAAGCAGCGTTAAATATGGAGCGCTTGAGCGCTTGATATCACCTCAATAAATGTATCAATGTTGGCTCGAGTAATATCCAAATGCGTAACTAAACGTAAGGTTTTACTCGGGCTTATTAAAATTCCCCGCTCTTTTAACACCAGAGCAATGGTATTAATATCGATGTGATCAGCAACATTGATGTATTGTCCGAACTCTCAAATTTAACAGTCAATATTGAGGGATTACATAAATAAATATTCGTGGGGATCCCTCAGGTTTGGGTATACATCATCCCCCAGAGGTGCACTGAACATCACGTTACGCATTGCATCGCAAGGTCTTGTGACTGTATCAGAACGAAAATCGATCATGGTGTCTCCATGGGTGTAAATTCTTGGCAAATTTCTTTGCGAGTTGCTTCGTCAAAATAGCTCCAAGCAATAAATCGACTTACTTTTTGACCTTGAGCCATTTCAATTATTTTAACATCTGCAACTGGGTGCTTAGCGAGTTCATTTTGCAGTGTTACCAAAGTTTCTTTTTTAGACACCAATGATGTAAACCATAGGCACTGCTCTGCAAATAAAGCACTTTCTGTGATCATGGTCGTAATAAATTGTGCTTCACCGCCTTCACACCATAGTTCGTTATTTTGGCCACCAAAATTTAAATTAGTTGTCGGGGTTTTGCCCAAATTACGCCATTTACGATCACTGCCTTGTTTCGCTTCTTGTTCGCTGGCATGAAATGGTGGGTTACATAGTGTTAAATGAAATAAATCTTTGGCATTGATAATGCCCTGAAAAATATGCTCAGGCTGTTTTTGAACTTTCACAGTGATTTTACGATTATTAAACTGCACTATTTGTTTTGCTAATTTTACAGCCGCAGGATCAATATCGCTGCCTGTCATGCTCCAGTTATACTCGTGGCTTGCAAGTAATGGGTAGATAATATTCGCGCCGGTACCAATATCAAGGGCTTTTACTTGCCGACCTTGTGGGATCGCGCCTTGGTTGTCGGCGGCTAATAAATCAGCTAAGTAATGGATATAATCAGCGCGTCCAGGGACTGGTGGGCATAAGTTATGCTCAGGGAAGTCCCAAAAGTCGACCTTGTAATATGCTTTTAGTAGCGCTTGGTTAAGGGTTTTGACTGCTTTATTATCACTAAAATCAATACTCTTTTCGCCATACTGAGTGAGTGAAACAAAGACATTTAATGCAGGTTCAACCGTTATAAGGTGATCAAAGTCGTAACCTTGGTTATGGCGGTTTCGTGGGTGTAGTTTGGCTTTTTTAGGCACTGATTTCATGATTGATAGCTAGCAGAGTAAACAGGGTGATTAGTTTAACAGATATTTATTTTAAGGTGTAAATATCCCTAAGCCGCCCCAGTATACAAAATTCATCATTTCATCGGGGACTTAATATCAAGGCCTTACTTTACAATCAATGCCTTGTCTAAATTGCTTTTAATTCCAATGACGTTCGCATCTTGAGGTCATTTGGTATACATGCTTATATTAGCGTGTATTTACTGGTAGGATGAGTTGGGCTTTAAAAATAATAATAGGTAATTTGATGACAATTAAACAAGAGTCGGTTTTTATTAAATTAGCCGACCAACAAACGTTGCATTTACGACGTATATATAACCCAAATAGCCAAGGCCCTGCAGTGTTATTTGTGCATGGTGCAGTTGAAAATGGCAAGATTTTTTATACACATAGTAATAAAGGATTGGCTCCATTTTTAGCTGAACAAGGTTATGTTTGTTATGTGGCTGACTTACGTGGTCGAGGCGAAAGTAAACCGGGTATTTCAAAGCATGCGCATTATGGTCAAACAGAGGCGATTACCGAGGATATACCCGCTTTCATAGATAAAATAGCTGAACTAGAAGGCAAGCCACCTGCATATTGGGTTGCTCATTCGTGGGGAGGCGTATTGATGAACAGCGTATTTGCTCGATTTCCGCACTATATTGCGGATGTTAAAGCGTGTGCGTATTTTGGTACTAAACGCTCATTGTATAATCATCACCCTAAAAAGTACTTTCAAGGGAATGTTATTTGGTATTTTTTAGCGCCAATTTTAGCTAACAAGCATGGCTACTTACCGGCTAAAAAACTTAAATGGGGCAGTGATGATGAGACTAAAAAATCGCATTATCAAAGTATGCAATGGGCAAAGAAAAAACCGTGGATTGACTCTGATGATGGCTTTGATTACGGCGCGGCTGTGAGTGAGATGCACTTGCCACCGACACTGCATATTGCAGGTGTTAAAGATAAGGCGCTTGCTCAACCTATTGACATTCAAAAGTTCATTGATGAGTCAGGTAAAGGCGTGCAAGACTTACGTATTTATGGGCGTAAGCACGGCCATCAATTTGATTATGATCACATTAATATGCTGACTCATCCTAACGCAAAAGCGGATCAATTTACCGATTTAGTTAATTGGTTTGCTGCGTATTAAGCAATTGACGCAACGGGGCTTCAAAACGTTTCCAACGTTCAACGGCCTTGTTATTTAAGGGCTGGCGTATTGCGTGTTTACTTAGTGTGGAAACTGGTTTTTTAGATTTATAAAAATCCAGACATTGGGGCTCAAAATTACAGCCTAAAAATCCAAACAATTGACTGAGCTGTTCTTTCGGGTTGCTAACTAATTGCTCGTACTCAAGTGTAAAAATCGACTTGGGTAGAGCATTGTGCCAATGTGCCATAAGTGTTTGGTAAAGATCATAGTAAGTTTTAAACTCAGGTACTGAGCAAAAATAAGGCTCATTTTCTGCAAAGTAGTTACTAAATACAGACCAAGCTGTGGCGTTAAAATCACGTTTTAAATCAATAAATTTGGCATTGGGGAATAAGCGCTTAATGAGTCCTAATGATTGATAATTAGCTGGTAGCTTATTGATCATAAAAGCGCGGATTGGCTTCGCTTGTTTGAGCCTATTTGTATAAATAGCACGGCCTTGTTCAATTAATGTGGGCGTTAAGGCTGTTAAACATTCTGGGTAGGGAAGCTTCGTTTGTTGCTCAATAAATGCCACGACATGATTACTGATACTGGTATCTTCGCCAATACTGGCAAACTCACTATGACTTGCTAAAATTTGCTCAAGTAAGGTTGAGCCGGATCTCGGCATACCAATTATAAACACCGGTGTAATAGTGCCTTTAAATCCTTGTTCTATATTCGTAAACAAGGGAACTGGATTATGCGCAATAATTTGCTGATAAAATGCGGTTAATTCATCTGTATTAAAATCACTTAGCTGGCGTTGTAGCTTATTTGCAAGGGTATAGTAATTGGTTGCCTGTTCAATATCATCTAGTTGATCGTAGCTTTTTGCTAATGCGTAATAGCAGATCATTTTTAAGTGTAGGTTATTTGTTTGCGTTAAAAGATGATGCAAATTACTGGTATAATTATGTTGCTTATCAAATCGTCCTAATTGCACTAATTCAAGTAAAATATACGCTGTAACTGGGTAGAGCCCAAGGCTGAGGGCTTGCGCAAAAGTGGTGTGTGCTTTATCAAGCTCCCCATGGGTTAAGTAATGCTGGGCAAGATAATAGTGTGGCTCAGGGTTATGACTTGCCAATGCTTTTGCGTATTCAAGTACTTTAAGTGCATCATTGGGGGAGTTTACGCCGTTAAATGCGTCCGCTAAGGCATGCAATGGCTCAAGCATGTTTGGCAATCGTTCACAGGATCTTTGTAGTAAATATACTGCGGCATCAAAACGTTCTAACCTAAGTGCAATACGGCCAAGGCCAAACAAAGCTTCACCGTTTTGGGGATCCGTATCGAGTAAGGTTTTAAAGTGAAATTCAGCTTCTTTTAAACGGTTGTCGGCAAGTAATTGGTTGGCTTTTTTTAGCAGCATACATTATAGCTATTTGTTTTTTAGTTACTATAAAACGAAAAAGGCGAAATGTCTTGAGCATTTCGCCTGCGTCTTTTAACTTTGTTTAAAAAGTATAAGTTGCTTTAACGTAGTAAAAACCACCATTAATACCAAATGGCGATGTTTCGTAGTACTTACCACCCCAGTTATTGTTAGGAGCGGCAGTAAAATCCAGCTCTTCAGCATCTTGATCTAATAAGTTTTGTGCACCGACTGACAAACTAATTGAATCATTTACAAAGTAGGTTACTTCGGCGTCAAGTGTTACAGCAGCATCCGCTGTTTTTGCCGTTGCATCGTAATCAACATGAACACCTTGGTATTCACCAAAGTAATTTAGGCGGGTAAACGCTGAGAAACTTTCCCACTGTTGTGCCCAGCTTAGCGTTGCACGATGATTTGGCAAGTCGTTTTCTAGTCGGCTTACTTTAAATGCGCCTGTAATATCACTAGAGCGTGTTACTTCCGTCTCATTCCAGTTGTAGGCTAAGCTAAAGGTTGAACTACCATTAAGTAAATCTGCAGAGTAGTTTGCTACTAAATCAATACCTTGTGTTGTAGTGTCAAAGTCATTAGTGAAGAAGCTTACTTGGGCAAGGCTTTGCACATTAGGAACACCTGCTGCATCTAATACATCTTTATCTGCTTGACTAAGTTCTATTTTTTCAGACTGGCTAATACGATCATCCACTTTGATGTTGTAATAATCTACTGTAAAGAACAAATCACCCATAGTGTAAACAGCACCAAATGTATAACTATTTGACTCTTCTGGTTGTAACTCGGTTCCGCCTTTAAGTATTGCAATAGGGTTTGTTGGTGGTAATAAAGCTGAATCAACCAATACGCCGCTGCTTAAATTTGTTTGTACATTACTGACATTTGCTTGGCCAACAGTCGGAGCGCGAAAACCTGAGCTAATTGACCCTCGTATATTAAGGTCTTCAGTTACATGGTATTGAGCAGTTAGCTTATAGTTAGTTGTTGAGCCAAAAGAGTCATAATCTTCATAACGAAGTGCTAAGCCCATTAAAAAATCTTCAGTAAAGGGGGCTTCTAAGTCAACATAAGCGGCGTAGTTACGACGAGTGTATTCGCCAGCATCCGAAGGTTTAAAGCCCGGAAAGCCGTTTGAGCCAATACCAAAGCCTTGATCAGTATAAGGGCCTGCTGTAAATGATGCTACATCGCCAGAGGTAACAGTAAAGGTTTCTTCATGCCACTCTAAACCGCCAGCTACATTCAGGTCATACGCTAAACCAAAATCAAAACCTTTAGAAAGGTCAAAGTTAAAGTTTTTCTCAAGTTGCGTGTATTTACCCGGGCTAAAATCTCTTGGGCTATCTAAGCCTAAGGATGCGTTTAATGTATCGTAAATGAAGTAGCGAGATTCATTAAAGCCAACGGTACCACTTAAGTCATAAAATGCACCTTCAAGATAACCACCGGTAAATTCGCCTTTAGTACCGATAGTTAACGATGTATCAGTAATGTTACCGCCAAAGTTAGGCGTAAACCCACCAGGAATAGTTTCATTAAATGCAAAACAGTTTGCTGCAGTAAGAGAGTCGATTGCTGCTTGATCGGGTGCACCATTTGCTTGAAGTTCAACAAGTGGACAGGCTAACTGTTGATCATAACCATCAAGTGAGCCAACTAAAACCGTTGGCGTTGCAGCATCCCACGCTTTTTGGCCTTCAGGATTATCATCGCCAGGGCGGCGCATATTAGTACCATTGACATCGCGAATAGTACCGCCATAAACGCCAGGTCGGGTAGTAGGGTTACGATAATAAAAGCCACCTCGAACATCACGTTCTGAGTAGTTACCAAACATATAGAATTCAGAGTCATTTGTAAGCTCTAAGCCTACATTACCAAATATTGAAATATCATCGTTAACTTCAGGAGCTCCCCAAACTTGAGTTAAAGGCGCAATACCTTGAACCCCAGCGGCCGCAAGTGCTGCAGCGTCTGGACGCTGCACTGAGCGGCTAGTCGCATCCGATGTTTTATATTGAAAGCTTAAGTTTGCAAAACCGTTATCAGTAAATGGTAAGCCAATGTTACCAGAGACTTGTGTTGTATCGCCGTCACCTTCGTAATACTGGCCTTTGCGAACTTCTAGGCTACCACCTTCAGAGGCGTCTTTGAGTACAAAGTTCATTACACCTGCAATCGCGTCAGAACCATATTGAGCCGCAGCACCGTCACGCAGTACTTCAACTTGTTTTAGTGCAATGCTAGGGATAACTGAAATATCAGCACCTTGTGCGCCATCATTAATACCGCCGCCTAAAAAAGCAATAACCGATGCACGGTGACGACGTTTGCCGTTAAGTAAAATTAATGTGCTATCAGAAGGCAGGCCACGTAAATTAGCAGGACGAACAAGTGATGCAGCATCACTGATAGGCATTGAATGAACGTTTAAAGAAGGGATGGCACCTTTTAGCAGCTCGAGCATATCGGTATTACCTGATTTGCCAAGTTCTTCGCCACCGATAATGTCGATAGGTACTGGTGAATCACCAATTGAGCGCGGTGCAGAACGAGTTCCTACCACGGCGATTTTTTCTACATTTTTGTTAACTTTGGTTTTCTCACTCTGATCAGCTTCGGCAGCCATCACAGAACCAGACATAAATAAGCCTGCTGTTGTTGTCGCTAGTGCGAACTTTACTGCGTGCTGCAGCGCATTACTTTTAAATTTCATTCTGACTTTCCCCGGTTAGAATTAGATTGTTTAGTTATATTTATTTCGCAAAAATCCATAATGATGAAATTTCGACGCTAATAAGTTATACATACGGTTAATGAATTTTGCAAATCGTTAATATAATGTAATTTTTTTTGGTTTCGTATAGAGGAAAATTGAAAGTAAACTTACCTAACTGAAAATAAATGCTTTTTTTTGAAAAGGAAAGATGAAGTGGTTGAAAATCAAGCTGTTTATGAGGTCAAATGTTAAAAAATAAATTATATATGTTGTTTTTATGGCATCATATTGAATTGATTTAGTAGGAGATTTTAGTCTTGCTAGCTAAAATTCTGTTGCCACTGTTTTAATTTATCCCTGTATTCATCCCATACACATGGACAGCAACTCCCCCCACCACAACATTCATCAGGTGCTGGCTTTTGTGGCTTTGGTTGTTCACTTTGTGGCTTGGGCGCTGCTTTAGTTTGTTGCATTATATTCACTAGTTGATATTGGAGATTTAAAAAGAAACTATTATAGCGTATGAGCCCATTTTTAATAGCAAACACTTCTTTTTTCAAATATATATACGACTTATTAAATTGTGCTTTGTTAAGTGCTTAGGCTATGTGAGAATAGAGTTTATGCGAATATATAAAGTTATTCACCGAGCTCCTGTGCGGGTGGCAAAAATTAGTAAAAAGCGCCAACAGTTGCGTTTTAGGCGCGCTATGGTGGCTTTAAAACTTGCTTTGGCACAAGAGAAGCAAGAAACTAAAGAGATGCTTACAATTTACCGGCGTTATACCCAAGGAGATGTAAGTAAAGAGGATTTACAAAAAGCAAATGCACAATTTGTTGATATTCTTAAAGGGTTAGGGCTTGGTGTGTTTGCTGTTTTACCCTTTGCGCCTATTACTATTCCTTTGGTTGTTAAATTAGGACAATGGGTGGGTGTTGATGTTTTACCGAGTTCTTTTAATATTAATAAACCGATTAAAGAGATAGATAAACAGATTGCCTTAGAAGATGCTGAGGCTAAAAAGCATGAGACAAATGTAAAAAAATAATGCCAGCGAGTTAAATGGATAGTTATCAAGCTATACCTTTTAGGATTAGATATTGGTATGCTTGTTCATTATATTATTTTAAATGAGTCATTTAATGAGCGCATTAATTCGTCATAGTTCCTCTGGTATACCCTTATCTTTCATTGTTAAAAATGGCTTAGCTGAATGGCAAGAACAACAGCCGATTTTTTTACAAAATTGGTTAAACAGTTGTGATTTTGAGAAACAAGGCCTCGCTTTAGTTGTTAATCCACAAAGTGGCGCATTAAGCCATGTTTATTGTTTAGTACATAGTATTGATGATTTCTGGTTAGCTGGAGATCTTGCAAATAAGCTACCTGCTGGCACTTACCAAATACAAGAATGTGAGCAACAACTAGAACAGATTGCACTTGGTTTTATGTTAGGCGGCTATGAGTTTAGCGAATATAAAGAAAAAAGCGCAGTAAAAGCACAATTAGCAATTGCAGATGAAGTGCTATTTGAACGCTTAAAGCAACAAGCTAATGCTATTTATTTGGTTCGTGATTTAGTAAATACACCCGCCGCTGACATGATGCCGCAGCATTTATCGCAAGTAATGGCGGATTTGGCACAAACCTACGAAGGTGAGTTTAGCGAGTGGGTTGGCGATGAGTTACTAGAGCAAAACTACCCAACAATTCATATGGTTGGACGTGCAAGCGAGAATAAGCCACGATTACTTGACCTACACTGGGGTAAAAAAGATGCTCCTTTGATCACGTTAGTAGGTAAAGGTGTATGTTTTGACTCGGGTGGGCTTGATTTAAAACCAAGCTCAGGTATGCGCAACATGAAAAAAGACATGGGCGGCGCAGCGCATGTTATAGGATTAGCTCAGCTTATTATGGCTGCCAATTTACCGGTGCGATTACGTGTGTTAGTGCCCGCTGTTGAAAACGCAGTGTCACGTAATGCATTTCGCCCAGGAGATGTGATTAAAACGCGTAAAGGAATAATGGTCGAAATTGATAATACAGATGCCGAAGGGCGCTTAGTATTATGTGATGCACTTACTGAAGCCCAAAATGATGATCCAGAGTTGATTGTTGATTTTGCTACGCTAACGGGTGCTTGCCGTGTTGCTTTAGGGACCGAGTTACCGGGTTTTTTCTCAACTGAGCGTGATGTTGCTAACGGTATAATTGATGCAGGTATGCATGTGAGTGATCCTGTATGGCAATTACCCTTATTTGAGCAGTATAAAAGTTTGTTAAAAAGTGACGTAGCTGATATGGCTAACTGTGCCAGTGTTCCATTTGGTGGTGCAATAACCGCAGCTTTATATTTAAAAGAATTTGTAGAGCCGAAAACGCCATGGGTACATTTTGATGTTATGGCGTGGAATATTCGCTCATTACCGGGGCGCCCAGTTGGCGGTGAAGCTTTAGGTATTCGTGCGGTATTTAACTACTTACAAAACCGTTTTAAGTAATTAAAGTAATTAAAGTAATTAAAGTAATTAATGAGCTTTACGATGGTGCTTAGGCATTTATCGTAAAGCTCATTAATGCTGTTTAGGTAACTATTTAGCGATACTTTTTATCGCTACTTTTTATTGATATAGTTACCGACAGCGTGGTTATTTGCGATCGGTACCTTCGCATGCTGCTACAGCGGGTGCAATTAGCTCTAACCCTGTTTTATCACATGGCGGTAATACGGCATCACTGATGGCAATCGGTTCTACACGCTTACCCCATTTAATATAACTTGCAGCCCACGTTAAACCTGCTCCAAATGCAGCAGACATTATATTGGCATGTGGTTTTATTAAACCTTGCTCTACAGCTTCACATAATGCGATTGCAATGGTTGCCGCTGATGTATTACCGTATTCACCAATGTTTACCATTACTTTTTCGTCAGCAACTTTTAAGCGCTGTTGAATAGCCTGAATAATACGTAAATTAGCCTGATGCGGAACAAGTACATCAATTTCATCAAGGCTTAAATCTGCTTGTGTTAACACATCATCGCACGCTTCGCTCATCCCTTTAACTGCACGTTTGAAAATCTCACGGCCTTCAAAGAGTAAGTCTGACGGGCCAATAGGCTGGTATTTATTTAAGTCGCTGCCACAGTTTCTAATGTGTAAAATATCACGATCTTCACTATCACAACCCGCTTTAGTAGCAAGTAGTCCAGCGGGTGACTCTGCAGCCTCAAGAACAACCGCTCCTGCGCCGTCACCAAATAATACTGCACTGTCACGACGTTCCCAGTTTATATACCAAGTCATCCGCTCAGCGGCAATAACCACTGCTTTTTTAATCATGCCTGCTTGTATTTGTGCTGTTGCTGCTTGTAGTGCATATAAAAAACCTGAGCATGCAGCATTTGTATCCATAGCTGCTGCACCTACGGCACCAATATTTTTTTGCACAAGCGATGCCGTATTAGCCACCATTGTAGAGGGGGTGCAGGTTGCGAGTATGACTAGGTCAATATCTTTAGCATCAACGCCAGCACAGGCAAGCGCATGTTTAGCTGCAACTGTTGCCAGTTCAGCAGTAGTAACATGGCTTACTCTGCGGGCTTTTATCCCAGTGCGCGAGGTGATCCATTCATCATTAGTATCAACAATTTGGCTAATATCATCATTAGTGATACGAGCCGGTGGAATGCATTTACCCCAACCAGTTATATGTGCGTAAGTCATTATGTGTTCTCTTTAAATGGTCAGAAATCTTTCATCTATGGTGTGTTTTATACCAAAAACCCAGCTACAAGACTAGGTCATAGGTCTGTTACATCGTAAATAATGGTAATTACACGTTAATTACGGTAATGGTAGTTGAAAAAAGAGGCAAACATGAAACAAAAACTATTAACTACACTCGCAACTTTGAGCTTAACGCTACTTTCACCGCAAAGTATTGCAACAGATACCACCGTTATATATGCGGGTTCCGTGTTATTAGGGGCGAAGCAAACACTTGAAAAACAGCGCACCATAATAATTAAAGACAACATTATCACAGACATTGTTAAAGGCTTTCCAAGTGTTGTCGAACTTAAATTACCTGATGCGCATGTTTTTGATTTAAAAAATCAGTTTGTGCTGCCAGGGCTTATTGATATGCATGTTCATGTAACTTTTGAGCGTGATGCGACAGTTAACCCGCATCAATGGCTAACTGAATATGAAGCTGATAACGCGCTGCGTTCGATAAAATATTTAAAACGCAGTTTAGATGCTGGGTTTACATCGGTACGTGATTTAGGAGGGAATTATAAAGTTATTTTTCCGCTTAAGCGCGCAGTAGAACGAGGTGATATTACAGGGCCACGAATTTTTGCTGCGGGAAATGCAATAACAGCAACCGGCGGACATGGCGACTTACATGGTTACCGTAAAGAAGTAAGTGATGTAATGACGAGCAGTTTAGGCGTGTGCAATGGTGCCGATGATTGCCGCCGAGCTGTACGAAATGTCATAAAAAATGGCGCTGACGTGATCAAAATCACAGCAACAGGTGGTGTGTTGAGTAATACTGCCGCGGGTGTTAATCAACAATTAAGTGATGATGAACTGGCTGCAATAGTCGATACTGCACACCATTTAGGGCGCAAGGTCACAGCTCATGCCCATGGAACGCAAGGTATTAATGCGGCGCTAAAAGCAGGTGTTGATTCAATTGAGCATGGCTCTTATTTAACAAAAGAGAGCATGGAACTATTTAATAAAACCAACGCGTATTTAGTGCCAACATTATTAGCTGGTGCAACGGTGAGTAAAGAGGTGCTTAGTAATCCAAACATGCCAACAGCCATTGCTGACAAAGTACGCGAGGTCGCCCCTAAAATGGAAGCCTCATTTAAGCTGGCACTTAAAAACAAGGTTAACATTGCATTTGGAACTGATTCAGGCGTTTCTCGTCATGGGCTTAATGCGGATGAGTTTGTGCTGTTAGTTAAATATGGAATGAGTGAAAAACAGGCTATTATGTCAGCAACGGTTGATGCAGCAAAGTTACTTGGCCAACAAGACAGGCTAGGGCAGTTGAGTGTTGGTAAACAAGCAGATATCATCAGCGTAAATGGCTCACCTCTTGATGACATAACGACATTAAAAAATGTGCAGTTTGTGATGAAAGCAGGCAACGTATATAAAAACCAATTGTAAGGTACATCATGGGCAGCAAAATAAAGGCATCATTGTTTAATCATTTAATTGATGCAGAACGACAATTACTTGATCCAGAAGTCCGCCAATCAGAGCAAGCTTTGGACGCGTTATTAGACGATGATTTTATCGAAATTGCTGCCAATGGGACTGTTTTTAATAAGTACCAAGTGTTAACACGATTGCCGACAGAGGTTGTTCCGCAATTTTATAATCAACACTTTAAAGGGCGTATGCTTAGTGATGAAATCGTACAGCTAAGCTATCAAGCTGCTTATCGGCGCTCAGCGCGAGCTGAATTTAATTACTCATTACGTATGTCGTTGTGGCGCTTAACCGATGGACATTGGAAAATGGTTTTTCATCAAGGCACTCCCTGTGCTGTTTTTAGTATTTCGATGGATGACGATTAAACACCACTACTCTTTTATTTGCTCAAAAACTCCTTAGGCAAAAAATATGGCATTTTTAATGCGCACAGATCCTGCTATTAGTCGTTTGCTGATGTTACGCAGTGGCGCAATTGTAATTCAGCTCATCGCGGTTATTGCCGTATACTTTTTATTAGGTCATCAAATAGCATTACTGCCTTTGCTGGTGGTTATTTCGCTAGAAGCCGTATTTCAGATTTTAAGTGTTATTGCTTATCGTAATGTTGGTAAAGCTAAAGAGCTTGGGATGTTGATGCAGCTTACGGCTGATGTACTTTTTTTAGCTGTCTTACTCTCCTTTAGTGGCGGGGCAACAAATGCGTTTGTGTCGTTATTATTATTACCTATTATGATTGCAGCAGTGAGCGTAAGCGCTAAAGGACTTGCATATATAGCCATGCTAGCAATTGCCGCATACAGTATTTTATTATTTAAAATGCCACAACACACTATGCATCATATGGATATGACCAGTCACTTTATCGGGATGTGGGTTAACTTTGTCATAAGCGCCAGTGTTATAGCACTGGTAGTCGGGGCAATGAACCGTGCACTACATTCAAGAGAACGCATTATTGCCAGCACCCGCGAAAAACAATTAAGAGCAGAGCAGCTTGTAACTCTCGATGGCGCAGCTGCGCAAATAACTCATCAATTAGCAAGTCCAATAACAAACTTACAATTACTGTTTGAAGAATTAATTGATGAGCAACCCGATAACCCAATTGTTGCCGATATGCAGCAACCCTTACAGCAATGCACTAATCAGTTGAGCAATTTTAGACGGCTATCAGAGCAGCTAAGATCTCAAGGCAAAACAGTTTCAATGCCCTTATCTAGCTTAGCTGAGCAAATACAAGATACGATGTTGTTACAATACCCTAGTCAACAACTAATATGGGAAAATGAAACACCACAATACACGGTTATCAGCGATGCAATGTTGTTACCTGCCATTTTAAATCTGCTTCAAAATGCGGTAACAGCAAATCAGCAAACAGCAAAACAAACAATCACATTAAGTTGGCAGCTATTTCCGCAAAAACAACCTGTTGCGATTAATTTATCAATTCGAGATTTTGGTAAGGGCTTTACAGCAGATCAATTAAGCGAGCTAGGAGGCCAACTTATGCCCAGCGAAACAGGTATGGGAATGGCAGTGCTACTGTCAAATGTGACGCTTGAACGCCTGCAAGGATCATTAACGTTATTTAACCACCCTCAAGGCGGCGGTGTAGCGAAAGTTCAATTAGCAATAACGGCAAAACAAGAGGCCGTTTTATGAAGTTACTTATCATAGAAGATGATATTAATTTAGCAAATACGCTCGCGCGCGGCCTCACCAAACAAGGATTTAATTGCGAAAAAGCGCACGATAGTCACAATGCGTTACTCGTTGCAAAAACGTTTTTACCCACTCATATATTATTAGATATGAAATTAGCAGACGACAATGGTTTAACGTTGATTTCACCGTTGCGTAATATATTACCGAATTCTCACTTGGTGTTACTGACAGGGTTTGCAAGTATAGCAACCGCCGTTGAAGCAATGCGTTTAGGGGCTAACGACTACCTAACTAAGCCGGTCGATATGCTGACTTTAGTTAAAGCGCTAAAAGGTGTAAGCGATGCTATTTCTGACCTACCAGTGGATCCTGCAACGACGGTTATGTCTACAGAACGCTTACAATGGGAGCATATTCAGCAAGTTTTACACAGTAATCAGGGGAATGTATCAGCCACTGCGCGCCAACTTAATATGCATAGGCGTACACTACAACGTAAGTTACAAAAAAAGCCCGTTCAAAAATAAAAATGCTGTCAAATGAGAAAACCCTGAATATTTCTTCTTTATAAGCGCCGCTACTGGTTGCTGCTTCGGCTATTATTAACTACAGTGAAATAATAATCACTTTTTGTGCAGTTAACATGAGTTGTATTTATGGATTTTTCTCAATTAAATATTTTAGCAATCCTACTAGCGGCATTATCAGCCTTTATGCTTGGTGGCATTTGGTATTCACCTTTACTCTTTCAACGAACTTGGATGGAAGGTTGCGGGTTAACAGAGTTAGATTTGAAAGACTCTGATCCAAAATGGATTTTTGGCGGCAGTTTTGTTTTATCTTTATTTATGGCGTTTAGTTTATCGTTATTTATTGGACCGCACCCCACACTTGGAGTGGCCGTTGGCGCTGGTTTTGCAATAGGCATTTGTTGGGTGAGTAGTTCGTTCGGGATGAGCTATATTTTCGAACAGCGACCACTTAAGTTATTTTTAGTAAACAGCGGCTATCATGTTTTGCAATTTACTTTAATGGGCTTAGTGTTGGGGATGTGGCCTTAAACTGTTAAAGTACACGCACTATTTTATGTAAAGTAATTCCTAAATGGCTAAACCGAATAAAAAAGGCCCAACAAAAACAGTCGATATTTATTGTGCTAATTGCAAAACACCCCTCTTTAAATATCGCAAAGGAGGGAAGGGAGCATTAATTAAATGCTTTATTGAACGTATAATCCAAGATCACACCACCAAACCCTGTGTGTGCCCCCAGTGTGACAAATCCTTCGCAAGAGAAACCATGGTCCGCGGCGCGCCCGCGTATAAAATGATTGGTGGCAAAGTCACATTTAAATAACAGTAAGTACTTGCTTGTCTGTTTCAGTTAATGGGAGAGTACTAATTGATTTTCATAGTGAACTCTAGCCATTATTCACTAAGCTTTCCGCATTCAATAGCCGTTAATAAGCACCTAACTCCAACAGATATTCAGTGCCAATAATCACATTTAGCCAAATAAGTGATTACACATTAATTTGGGCAAATAAACACGGTGACTTGGGTTGATGCTGCGTATCACGAAGCACACTCACAAGTGTTGGCTCAATGGTGCCCTCCCTAAAAATATTTATTCCCAGCTGATTTCATGCGATACATTTGTTGTTTTGCTGCCAATAAATAATTTGGATGGGTGTCATCTTAGTTCCTTACTAGGTGTTAAAACTGATTGGGGAATGACAAGTTCAAGTCGGCCTGATGCTACTTACGGCCCTATAGATGAGCCATACCTTGCATTTGAATTAAAAACTGGCTTACCAATTATTTATCCGTATCAACAAACTAAGTATAATATAAATTTACCTACAAGCACTGAATTAGTCTTGATTGTGCCTTTAACTGGAAATTAGTATGAATAGCAAAATTATTAGGGAAATTTATAAAAGTAATAAAAATTTTTCACATTATATAAAAAATGGAGGGGAGCATATATTTGTTTTTAATAAATCAAGTGGAGAGTTGAAGTTAGGAATCACAATAAATGTTTTTAGATGCAAGGTTTCTACATCTTACTGGGCATCTCCAATGATTAGTTTTCCCTTTATTGATCCGATTGTTTTTAAATTTAGAGACGAAAATGAGGATTCTCATATTAACAAAAAATTACAGGGGGCAACAGATAGTTATGTTCAAGAGGTTTTAGAGAACAGGATTAATTCACTTACAAAAGCTGTTAACGAATTAGTTGAAATTGGCAATTTTTACCATTTTCTAAAGAGTAGACTCAATGAGTTAGGCTCATTTCAAAAAGCGAACTTTTACCTGCTGTGTTATTTTGTTAATAAAGATTTCAATATATATGATGAAGCAAAAGAAATTTTGCCGAAGCTTAATAAGCACAATCCAATAACTATTAGCTTTATTGATTTTTTATCTATATTAAAAAACAGTGAAGATGAAAGAATGGATGTTTTTATTAAGAAAATTGAAATTGGAAATAAAAAAAAGTGGGAAGATTTATTAACATATTGATATTAAAAAAATAAAAACCAAAGGGATCAAATCTTGACTTCGTACATCAAGAGCTAGGTAAAGAGTGAGAGGAAGAAAATAGGGTCACCCATTAGAAAGTTCCGGTCAAGCAGGCAGCTGTGTTTTCTTGATCTTTTTATTCAAAAAACCAAGTGTTGTTACTTTTTAAACTCACTTTAAATATGACTATGCATCCAGTAATGACGTCGATTGGTGTGAATATGCACCAGTCACCCATATGAATTTAGGCTATTCAATTAAGCATCGTTGATGGTTAATTAAGGCCCTTGGCTTTCGCCTCAGTCATCGTTTAGTGCCAATGTCTGTCCAGTTTTTGGCAGTGCTTATGCCCTGCGCTATAACAAATCTGTGGTTTATGTTTTTACATAACCAACCCTGTGTGGCTCAGACAGTGGGCATACCCAACATTTAAATATGAGCGGTTAACGTGCAGGCTCAATCAGATCTGATGGTTTTACCAACCCCACTATTAACTCAACACGTTAACCTAATTCATTTCATAGTCGCTAATAAAAAGCCTTGTGTTCATCAAATGGGACATTGTTTTTCAGCACGTGGTAACACGCTCTTGCCAGTTTATGCGCAACTGTTTTAATCGCGATAACTTGGTTTGTTTTAGCTAACTTGCGTTGATAATACTTTTTAATTGTTGGGTTATACCGAATAGCAAAGTTAGCGGCCTCAGTAAACGCCCACGCTAAGTAACGATTACCATTCTTTTGATTTGTAGCGCCTTTCTTCTTTCCATTGCTGAAAATGAAAAAATGGGGTCAAATCTTGACTTTAGACACCAAGAAATAAAGTCAATGGGAGCAGCTCTTTCTTTTTGCCTTTTTATCATGATAGTTATTTTTAATAAGGATATTGAATAAAATGTTATTAAGAGTGTTTACATTTATTAGTGTTTTATTTTCTATAAATGCAATCGCTGCTGTTGGCAAAGGTCATGTTAGTGGAAAAATCACGAATATTACCAGTATTAGCTCAGGGTTACTTGTGCGTATTAATGCTAACGAAGTGCCTGAACATTGCACTAGCGGCCGAGTATGGATGGCCTGATGCACATCAATACCTTCCCTGAAAACTGGTTAAAACTCACCACACTTTACCGCGTATTTCATGGCGCAGTAGGTAGAGTGTCATCACACACACGTTACTGCGAAAATTTAAACAGGAAACGGCGAGCGAACATCAGCAACTGCGAAAAGTTACTCATAGGTTGGATCTTAAGAAACTTGAAGTTGAACTCTGTTAATGATCAAACATACCTTAGTTCTTAATATTGAATAAACTAGACAGCCACTTTAATTGAGCAAATAAAACTGCGCTACTAAGTTTACTCTTTTGGGCTAAAAACTTATCTCTTCTTGAATTCAAGTATCAAACTTTAGGATGGGTGTCATCTTAAGATATTTTTTTACCTTTACTAGAAAGAGTAAATATCTCCCCAGAAAACTGGTTAAAACTGACCACGCAATTTTCGCGCGTATGTCATGGCGCAGTAGGTAGAGTGTCATCGCACACACGTTATTGCAAAAATTTAAACAGAAAACGGCGAACGAACATCAGCAACTGCGAAAAGTTACTAGCGTAGTGTTCACACACTTTTAAATCTTAAAATTGCTCTTCAAGAGAAAAGCGTATGTGCCTGTAATGTAGGAGCCTAAATTTTTGAATTTAGCCAAATTCAGAACTTAAGTTTTGGAACTGTGTTTAAATCGTGATTATGTCGAAAATGTTTACTTACTAATGATGTCAAGCGGTGTGTTTGTTGTTTTTTTTCAATAAATAATTAAGATGGGTGTCAACTTAAGTTTTAAGTTAATAGTGAAGGAAGAACATTATGGAAAATGAATGGGGAAGCATTTAACAGCCCAGAAAAACATAATCAAAGTACTTTATGCATCAACATAACAATAATTGAAGGAGGTGGTTCATGCAATTGGTAACGAATAAACTAAATTTGACGATCTTTATAGGGTTACTCCTTTTCTCCAAACCAGGAGAAACTAACAGTTTGGTCAATGAATCGGAAATACAAGAGGATGTACCGCATGTGCCTTTTATGAAATTAGTTGTTTTCCCTGAAATGTATGACAAAAAAAAAATAAAAATAACGGGTTTACTTTTACGTAGTCATAGAGAAAATCCAGTTTTTTTAAAGTATGGTGAAGATGCAGCTCGCTCAGGCCGAGCAGAAGAAACTATTCTTCTCTTCAATTTACCCAAAGAAATAACACTCAATGATATAGATGGAGTATATTATACAGTTAAAGGCATCTTTGATAGTGGTTGCATAAAAGATAAACCACCAAACACTCGTTGGAGGATTGAATACTTAGGTTGTATTCATAAGGTGGACCAGTTAAAGGCCTCAACTAATGGAGATTATAAATACCAGCGTGAGCTGCCTTTATTTCCAATTCCACCACCTAAGAAATAACAGGGGTCACCCATTATAAATTCCCGGTTAAGCAGATAGCTGTTTTTCTTGATTTTTTTATTAAAAAACAAAGTGTTGTTATTTTTAAACTCACTTTAAATATGACTTCGCATCTAGTTATGACGTCGATTGGTGTGAATATGCTCCATGGCTTGAATAAAAAAATCATATTAATTTGGGCGGTTTAATTAAGTGTTATTGATGCTTAATATTTTGCTTTATGAAAATAGTTTTTAATCGAAATCCTTTATATAATAAATATTTGCAATTGAGAATATAAAACCATCCACTTTATAAAAACCAGCTTTTAAAGGTCTCAAAGACGCTTTTATCTGGCGTCTCTAGGTTTTTAAAAAGTGCCTGTACGGCATTATTACGGACTTTACAGATTCCTGAACGCGTGCACGTTTGTGCGGCAACAGGCCAATTTTTAATGCAAATAGCTTGATAAAAATCAGGGTAAGCGTGTTTTATTGGTTGTTCGGTTAAATCGTACGCCACATCGAGCACTGCCAATTGCACTTTTGCAGGCAGTTGTGCAAAATTTAATTCAGCATGTTGTTCTTTAAATTCAATGATAAGTTGCTTGATTTTATTTTTCAACAAGATGATTGATTCATTATGAGATAAATAACATTCGCCGAAGGGCTCGTAAAAATTCACGGCATAGCCCTTTGGTAAACGAATTATACGTGCAAACTCGGTGGCCTTATCGATATTGCTTACTGCTTTTTTAGTGCGTTTGTCTTTAAGGGGAAGCCTAATATAGTCAGATTTTGAGCTGATATGAAAACCCATACCTATATAAGCTCGGCCATTTTTATCGAGATATAAGTATGAGATGTCTGGTAGATAACGGATAAAATGTTGTTCAACACGTTCCATTTCTAAGGTTTGTTGCTTTTTCATGGATGCTCACATAAACCATAAAGTAAGTGTAATTATAGGAAAGTTAAAAAATAATTGTTAATAGATGAATTAGAATTGTGACTTCATACGTTATATTTCTTAGGTAGCGTGTATTTTAGGGTAAGGCATCAATAATCCTAATTGTGTACGGCCTTATGATTTTCATAACTTTTTCGCGAAATAATGTGATAACAGGTGACCACCAAGGTCGCAATTTCTTATTTACTTTTTAATTATTGCTTTAGGCATATGTTGTGATTTGTCTTTGTATCTATGCATGGGCTAAAGCAGGACATTTATCCTGTGCCAATATTTTAACCCTGCTAGACTTACTCGGTTTGCTGTTTCAATGATTGAAAACAACCCTCCCCATGGATTGGGCCAGTAGTGTGGGTAATTTGAATGGATAAGGGAACACGCACGTGATTGCACTTTTATTTGATATTGTAGGTATGACTGGGACTTTTTTAGTAGTTGGTGCATTTTTTATGTTGCAACTAGGTAAAGCGGTGCCAACAGGCTTGTTGTACAATATGATGAATTTAACGGGGGCTATATTATTATTGATAAGTCTTTGTTATAACTTTAATTTAGCAAGTTTTGTGATAGAAATATTTTGGATTGCAGCATCATTAATCGGTTTATATAAATATTTAAAAGCGAAACGTAATACTGCAACAGCTTAAATCTACGAAAATTTATAGAAATAATTATCGCGCCGTCGCGCATTTGTATTAATATTGTAAATACTACATTTTTACAGTGTAGTTAATTTATTATGAAATATAGGTGTAAAGCGGCGTAATGACTTTAAAGCAATCAGCATGTATTTTTTTGTGTATTTACACAATTCCATTATCAGCAACTGAGTCAGACGATTTATTTGCACTTAGCTTTGAAGATCTACTTGAAGTTCAAGTCGATATTGCCTCAAAAACTTCCGAAACACTTACCTCAGCCCCATCAACTATTACCGTTTTTAATCGTCAAAAAATCGCTTTATTAGGCATACATAATGCTTTTGAGCTGATGAATTTTGTACCGGGTATGCAATCGACTCGTGGAGATTGGGTTGGAGCTGTGCCTAAAGATCATGCCCGTGGTGTATATTTAGATAGTGGTAATATATTGGTAATGATCAATGGCGAGCGCTTGAATGAGTCATCGTTTGGTAAAGCTTCAGTTTATATGCCCTATATTCCTGTTGAAATCATTGATAAAGTTGAATTTATCCGAGGACCTGGATCTGCATTATATGGCAGTAATGCATTTTTGGGTGTGATGAATATTGTTACTAAAACGCATCACAATGAAATGTCTATCGCTATAGGTAATGTGGGGCAAGTAGGTGCTACTTCGTCGCTTAATCATCAATTTAATGCCAATACCCATGTTTATGCAAATATGGCTTACTACCATAAAGAAGGCGAGCGTTATGAGCAAGGTGTTAAAGACCCTCTTGAGTCTGCCTATCTTGAGGTAGGTATAAACATCGATAAGTTGTCACTAAGTGGACGTTATAATTTTACTGAATTAAATAAGTTTCTTAATTTAGGTGGCTATTCTAACGATAATCAACACCGTAGCGAAAATCACTTTCTATCTTTAGGGTATGACTGGCTAGATTCTGATTCGAGCTCTGTATCTTCAAAGGTGTCGTATACTCATCACGAAATTCAAAGTGCAGGGTTAATAGCATCAGCCAACGCGTTACTTAATGCTAATCATGATTTTTTTATTGGCCCTGATTGGCACACAACTGATTTGAAAATAAATATAGACGCAAGCCATACATTTTATAACGGCTGGTCATTGAATTCAGGTGTTGAATATAGCCATGCAGAGCAGCTTAAAGCTGATGTGCGTACAAATTATTTTGATTCAAGCCGTGGTGAAATTATTGTCGAAGATCCGTTCTATCAAGGTGGAATAATAACAGTCAATGACTTTGCTCCTTTTACTGATCTCAAATCCAGCTTTGAGACAAAAAGCGTTTATGGGCAGCTTAAAATTCCTTATTCAGAACAACTAACCTTGTTTGTAGGTACTAGGTATGATGATGTTAAAGATTTAGACAGTAAATTATCACCGCGTATATCAGTTATTTATCAACCAGCATTAGCGCATACTTTAAAGTTGCAATACGGCGAGTCATTTCGTACTCCTGTGACTAATGAGCTATATTCGAATGATGACGTTACTATGGGTAATCCAAACTTACAGTCTGAGTATGTTAAAACGACAGAGTTAGTATGGCGTTATAAACATCGGGATTGGCATTTAAACTCAGTACTGTTTTATAACCAGTTACATGATTTTATTAATATAGTGCCGCATACAATTCACGACAACATGTTTACTTTTGAAAACCAATTAGATGACATTAACCGAGGCATAGAACTTGATAGCCGTGTGCAGATAAACAGTAATTTTTCTGTTGAAGCTACTTATACCCATTATTTTGATGTACCAATGAGGCCAACATTTAAACGCTTTGCAAGTGTGATTGCGAATTACCAATATGATCAATGGATGTTAAGTTTAAATAGTGTTTGGCGTGACCAAGTTCAGGCACACACTACAGATCATATCTTTGATCAATCAGCGTATTTTCTCATTGGTGGGGCTGTAAGTTGGCAGCTTAGTGCAAAAACTCAAATCAGCTTAAAAGCGCATAATCTCTTAGATAAACACTACTATGTATATGATCCGCGAGTGAGTAATGGTGCAGTTGCTGGTGTCGGCAGTGAATACTCGTTACACTATCAAGTCAAATTTTAAGTTTTTGAGGCGCTAAGCTGCGCATTATGGTTGCTCATGTTGTACTTTTCCAGAAAGATTACGCTTGCTATTGTTGTGCTCATTATAGTGTTATTACTAAGTTTTTTATTTGGGCGTCAATATGATTTAGGCAATGCAAAGCGCCAAGCCGAAGTGCAAGTTGGGCAACTCAGTCACTACCTTGATACTGAGCTGTCTCGGTTTGCAACAATTCCTTATCTAGCCACAGACAATCAATTATTAACCACGTTTATTAGTAATGAAAATCAATCCGCACAACAGGTTAATAACTATTTAGCAGATATACAACAAGCCAGTGGCGCATCTGATGTGTATGTACTCAATCGTGAAGGAGATGTGATCGCATCAAGTAATTGGCAACTTGATTATACGTATATAGGTAATAATTTTGCGTTCAGGCCTTACTTTTATCGAGCGTTAGCGGGTGATAAAATTGCCTATTTTGCTTTGGGCTTACGTTCAAATGAGCGGGGTATATATTTTTCAGAGCCTATTTACCTTAATCAGCAAGTTATTGGTGTTGTAACACTTAAGGTAAACGTCTCTAAATTTGAGACTGATCGTCAATTACTCAATACATCGCATGCGAGTCATTTTTATTTAACACTGGATGATAAAATTATCGCTATGTCGGATAAACAATCATGGCGACTTAATACCTTTGATTCTTTATCTAATATACAGCTGCAACAGTTACAGACAAGTAGACGTTATTTGGCTCACACTCCCACAGTCATTGATTTAGCGCAAACAACAAGCCAAGGCATCACATTATTGTCTATTGGGCAGCGCCAAACACGTCGTCAGTTTGTACCAGCAAGTGCCTCAATCGATCGGATCAAAGCAGATATGACGGTGTTAGTGGATGTTTCATCGGTCAATCTTGATCAACTCCCGCGGTTATTTTGGCTGGCGGTTATTTACATCAGTACCTTGCTTATTTTTTATAGTCTAATGGCGAGGTTTGCCGGTTATAAAAAGTTACTTTATTCGCGGCACAGTCTTGAGCAAGAAGTGATAGAGCGTACACATGCTTTAGAAAATGCTCAAACAGCGTTACTGCAAGCGGCTAAGCTTGCCACTATTGGCCAGCTTAGCGCGGGTATTAACCATGAAATTAATCAACCATTGAGTGCTATGAGCACATACCTTGTTAGTGCTAAACGTTTAATTGCCAAGGGGGATATAGAGCAAGCGGCAAAGAATATTGTCATCGTACAATCTTTGATAGATCGCGTGCATAAAATAGTAGGCCAATTAAAGCATTTTAGTAAGCCAGCCCAAACCCAGTTACGAGCACAAAGCTTAAATCAATTACTCCGAAATGCGATGGTTATTGCTTCCGCACAGTTAAAACACGATGATGTAACGGTTCAAGAAATCGTTATAACTGATGATATTAAAGTATGGGTTGATGAAATTAAATTTGAGCAAGTATTAGTTAATGTTATCACTAATGCAAGCCAAGCAATGCTACAAAGTCTAAAGCGTGAGTTAAGCTTTGAGGTTGAACAATTTGACGATCGCGTTAAGTTATCAATTTTAGATACGGGTCCGGGCATAGAGTTACATGCGTTAGGCACTATTTTTGAACCGTTTTATAGCACTAAATCGACAAACGGCTTGGGTTTAGGTTTATCTATTTCTAAGCAGATCATTAATTCATTTAATGGCTGTTTAAGTGCGCACAATCGTCCTACCGGCGGTGCCCAATTTATAATTACATTAACAAGTACCCAAGGAGAGCAATGAATACTTTAGCTATTGACTGCAAGCAAATCATTGTAATAGATGATGAAGCGATGATCCGTGACTCATTAAATCAACTGCTAACACTCGAAGGGTATCAGGTACAATGTTTTAGTGAACCTGTGAGTGCATTATCAAAATTAAGCCGTCGTTTTAATGGCATTGTGCTCAGTGATATTAATATGCCAAAAATGGATGGCTTGGCTTTTTTAGAGCAAGTTAAGGCATTCGATAGCGAACTGCCCGTTATATTCCTAACAGGATTTGCTGATGTGTCTGTAGCTGTTAAAGCAATGCAGTTGGGGGCTTACGATTTATTTGAAAAACCACTGACAGAGCAATTGTTAGACTGTATCGCAAGAGCAAGTGATAAACGTGCGCTGGTAATGGAAAACCGTGCATTAAAATTAGCAGTAGAAAAAACATCTGCTCCGGGTGTACGTATTTTGGGTGAAACCGTGCAGATGCAGCAAATGATGCATTTACTCAATACCGTTATTGATACGCCAGCGGATGTGATGATTGAAGGCGAAACGGGTACGGGGAAAGAGTTAGTAGCGCGATATTTACACGATCAAAGCAACCGTTCTCGCTGTAATTTTGTTGCTATAAATTGCGGTGCAGTACCAGAGCAACTTATTGAAAGCGAATTATTTGGCGCGGCCAGTGGTGCTTACACTGGCGCAACGCAAAGCCGCCAAGGAAAATTCGAGTTTGCACAAGGTGGTACTGTTTTTTTAGATGAAATTGAAAGTACGCCAACGTCACTGCAAATAAAATTACTACGCGTGCTCGAAGAGCGAAAAGTAACACCTGTTGGCAGTAATAGCGCTATTGATTTAGATGTACGTATTGTGGCAGCGACGAAGGTTGATTTATTGTCACTGGTAGATAAAGGGGAGTTTCGCGCTGATTTATACTACCGCCTTAATTTAGTTAAAGTGAGCATCCCAGCACTGCGTGATAGAAAAGCCGATATTCCCTTGTTATTTAAACATTTTAGCTCTATTGCCGCTACGCGCTTTCATAAGCCACCTGCGCCGCTAAGTAGCGATATGCAGCAAAAGCTAATGAATTACCCATGGCCTGGAAATGTACGAGAGCTGAGAAACCAAGCTGAACGTGCTGTGCTACTTGGGGTAGAGCTTGCCTTTGCAAATACAAATAATAATAACCCAGAGCAATTATCTCAAGATTTGAGTTTAGCTGAGAAAGTCAGTTTTTATGAGCAATCATTAATAGAAGAAGCCCTTGAACGTCATCAAGGAAGCATAAAAGAGACCATGCAGACTTTGCAAATTGCGCGTAAAACCTTATACGATAAAATGAACAAATATGCACTTAATCGAGATATGTTTACTGATTAATGTGTGGAAACAGTGACAAATATGTTTTTGGAGTGTGCGGTTTTCCACACTAATAATTGATTTTAAAATTCGCTTTTTACTTTAAGTTTTTGATTATGTTTATTTATTTAAAATTTAGACTGATTGGCAGTAAACTTGCCTTTATTGTTAGGAACAACAAATGATCCTAACAATAAGGGCACATAATGATAATAATAGATAAAAAATCAATCCCTGTATTTGCAGCCACAGGGCTTGTTTTAGCTTGCTGTGGACAACCTGTAAATGCTGCGCAGTACTCTATTTATGGCAAAGCTGAAGTGCAAATTGCTAACACAGACAAAGGTACAATGCGTTATGCAAAGGAAGGGACACATATTGATGCCCCGTTTTCGCGTATTGGTGTCAAAGGTGAACATGGCGTAACAGATTCTCTTAAAGTTATATTTAAGTATGAAGTACAAGTTAAAGGTTTTGAGCATGACGATACAAGTGATCCATTTACAGCTCGTAATACTTACTTAGGCCTTGCAGGGGACTTTGGTGAGATAGTCATTGGACGTAATGACACTCGGTTTAAGTACTCTGAAGGTAAAGTTGATAACTTTAATGAAACACAAGCTGATATTGCACAGTTATTACCAGGCCAAGATCGATTAGGCGATACAATCACTTACAGCTCAAAATCATTTGCAGGTGCGCAATTATCACTGACTTATGCACCACAAGATGACAGTTCAAACAACGAAGCTGGCTTTGCAGCGACATTGATTTACGGTGATCGAGGTTTAAAAAATAAAAACTATTATGTAGCAATCAGTCATGTTGACTCATTAAATAACATAAATGCGAGCCGGCTAGTGGCTGCGTGGAAACAAAGCGATTTGCAACTTGGTGCTATTTATCAGCGAAGTGAATCTGTTGATGGTACTAAATCGGGCAATGGTTACGTTTTAAGTGCGAGTTATAAATTAGATAAATGGCAACCCAAAGTGCAATTTGCCAGTGATGACTCAACCATTCGTCATAGTACAAAGGGCACACAGTGGACCGCTGGGGTTGACTATTTATTTGATAAACAGACCACAGCTTATTTATTGTATACCGATCTGGATTTACAGCAGCAAACAGACAATAGCTTAGCCCTTGGCTTAAAGTATAAATTTTAAAGGGGTCATTTATGAGTACACAAATTATTGAGAGTAAATCTGAAAAAAGCCCGATGCTACAAATGGTGATGCTTTTATTAGGCCCTGCGGTTATGTTATTTACCTGTTTAATGGATCCGCCATCAGGCATGAGCACAGCGGCTTTTCGTACAGCAGGATTAGCATTTTGGATGGCATCGTGGTGGGTGAGTGAGGTTGTGCCAATTCCTGCTACAGCGTTATTGCCGCTGGTTTTTTCACCGCTTGCGGACATTGCCGCAATAAAAACTGTGGCAGCACCTTATGCGCACCCATTGATATTTTTATTCTTAGGGGGATTTTTAATCTCAATTGCGATGGAACGTTGGGGTCTACATAAGCGCATTGCTCTGCGTACAATGTTGTATGCTGGCTCAAAACCCAGTTTACAGATCTTGGCTATGATGTTAGTAACTGCTTTTTTATCAATGTGGATGTCTAATACCGCAACAGCAGTGATGATGTTACCAATTGCACTTTCCATTACACACTTAGTTCAAAAATCGAACCCAAATAATAATGGCTTTGGCAAAGCACTGCTTTTAGCAATTGCTTACGGCGCAAGTATCGGCGGGATTGCAACACTAATAGGTACACCACCGAACGCATTAATGGCCGCTTATTTATCTGATAGTTACCAAATTGAAATTGGCTTTGCACAATGGATGATAGTGGGCGTGCCTTTATCGTTAACTATGCTGATCATTTGTTGGGTATGGTTAACTAAATTTGCATATAAAGTAGATAAAACTGATGAGAAAAAGATAAAAGTTGATACTAAGTCACTCTTTAGTGCGCAGTTGAAAGATTTAGGTCTTATGCAACGAGCTGAAAAAGGCGTGTTATGTGTATTTGCTTTTGCGGCGATATGCTGGATATTTAGACCGTTAATTGCGGATTTTTCTGGCTTAAAAATATCTGACACAGGCATCGCAATTGCAGCTGCTTTATTGTTGTTTGTATTACCTGCAAATAAAGGCAGTAACGAGCGCATTTTAGATTGGCCAAGTGCCGCAGGCGTTCCATGGGGAGTGTTATTATTGTTCGGGGGTGGATTAACCCTTGCGGCGCAAATAAAGTCATCAGGTTTAGCCGAATACATAGCACACATGATTGAAGGCGCAAGTGCAATCCCACTTGTATTGAGCGTCTTAGCAATTGCGACATTAATTACCTTTTTAACTGAGATCACTAGTAATACAGCAACAGCCGCTGGATTCTTACCTTTACTTGGTCCTGTTGCTGAATCAGTTACAGGCACACCTTTAGTATGGGTGATCCCTGCAGCAATTGCGTGCAGTTGCGCATTTATGATGCCGGTTGCAACACCGCCAAACGCGATAGTGTTTGGCTCAGGGCAAATACAAATAGGGGATATGATTAAAGCCGGTTTTGTACTAAACCTTATTGCTATTATCTTGATCACTTTAGTGACGATGACTATTGCGGCCTCCGTCTTTAACTTTTAATAACTAAACGAGTTACCCAACTCAAGAGTGCTGTTAAAATTTTAATAGCACTCTTTTTACGTGGTAAAACATTAAGCCATATAATTCTAGTGCGAAACACGTATCTTGAGGTTGCTTGGGTATAGGTATATATTGGTTATACTTTTATCACATACTCAGAGTACGCTTTTGTCTGCTAATACCCAAATTCCTTGTATTGATGTTGTACTATCAGCCCAACTTAATGATATGCAGCAACGTTTTAACGCTACCCCTTATTTACCAATTGCCAAAAGAATCGTGTTACTTAAGCAGTTAAAACGAGTGTTAATTACCTGCGAAAATGAATTGATAGCGGCTACGTCAAAAGATTTTGGTTATCGAACTGAGTTTGATACCGTGTTGGGGGATATTTTACCTACTGTTAAAACCATCTCGCACACTATCTCGCATTTACCAAAGTGGGCGAAAGACTCCCCTCGTAAAGCTGGGCTGAGCTTAGCACCTTCAAAAATTGCAGTAAGCTATCAGGCCAAAGGAGTTGTAGGAATAATATCGCCATGGAATTACCCGATTCAACTTGCAATCGTGCCGGTGATCACTGCGATTGCTGCGGGTAATCGTGTGCTGTTAAAAGTGAGTGAATTTACCCCGCATACAAACCAAGTACTCAAACAAATTTTTACTGATGAACTTGCAGAGCATTGTGCTGTTATAGAGGGGGATGCAACTCTTAGCCAGCAATTTTCGGGGCTACCATTCGCACATTTATTTTTTACTGGATCAACAGCCGTTGGTCGTCATGTTATGACTGCGGCGAGTAAAAACCTCACGCCCGTTACGTTAGAGTTGGGTGGAAAATCGCCTGTTATCATTACCGAAAATGTTGATATTTTAAAAGCTGCGAAAGCTATTTTATTTGGTAAAATGGCCAATGCTGGGCAGATCTGTGTTGCTCCAGACTACATTTTAGTTCCTGAAAAACTTGAGGAGCAGCTGGTACAAACTTTATGCTCTTTATATAAAAAACATTTTCCGCTGGGTGTTGAGGGCAAAAATTTAACGTCAATTATCAGTGAACAGCATTTTTCTCGATTAACTAACCTGCTCGATGATGCACAACAACGCGGTGCGCAAGTTGTTATGCCGCTTGATGATAATCAATCGGATGAGCAAAAACACCGCCTTGGTCTGCATATAGTGACACACGTTAATGATGATATGTTATTGATGCAAGAAGAGCTTTTTGGTCCAGTATTACCAATTATGAGTTATCAAAGTTTACCTCAAGCACTCGATTATGTTAATCAGCATCCACATCCACTGGCATTGTATGTTATGGGGCAAGATCAGCAAGTAAATCAGCTCGTTCAGGATTCAACACACAGTGGCACTTTTGCTGTTAATGATACACTAATGCAAGTTACTGCGGACGATGCACCTTTTGGTGGTTTGGGGCCTTCAGGAATGGGTAACTATCATGGTGTTGAAGGGTTTTTAACATTTAGCCATGCGCGAAACACATTAAAAACGGGTAGTTTCAACCCAAAGTTAAGTCTATTATTGTCTCAAAATAAGGCATTAATTAAAGTGCTAAAATGGTTGTATTTACGCCCATAAAGAGCGTAAATATAACCATGACTAAGCTATTAGGCGTTTAATATATCTTTTATTAAAACTTGCTAATCTAGGGCGTGTTGACCTTTGTGGATTGAAATTTGTTCAACCTAGGGGCAATTTAATCGCGGCGCGAGGTTTGTAACCTAGCGGGCTCGATAACTGCTCCTGCGTTATTCTACTAGCTCACATCCATGTGAGAATAAGTAAAAACCGAGCAACAAAGAGTCAATCGCCCCTAGAAAGAACCCTTTGGGCAGCGCATGTTTGGCATTTATACTGCGTTATCGCCTATTTATGGGGAACAACCACACTACATAGGCGCTGCCTTGCCTAAATACCAAACATACTGCTGCAAAATCAATCACGAAAGATCAACACGCCCTAGGGGCTATACCGTTTTCTACTCTTGCAACTTACTTACCCGATGCAGTAATAAAGGGCTAAAACCACCTAGCTAAAACTTAAAACATACGTCCTTCGCCAGCATAGAGTCCAGCCAGAATTCGCTCGTAAAGTACATCGGCTTTCTCTTTTGCCTCGGTAACTTCAGCGGGGAGCATTTTACGCTCATCAAGTTTTCGGCTATGGCTTGCATTTAAATTACCATTATACTCAGCAATGGTATTCCAAATATACGATTTTTCAATGTTCTTTTGTACGCCTAGGCCTTCAAAATACATTAGCGCCATATTAAATTGCGCAAGTGTGTAGTTGTTTCCAGCTGCTTTCTCATACCATCGCATGGCTTGTTTATAATCTTGGCTTACGCCTTCGCCATTAGCATACATTACACCAAGGTTAAATTGAGCTGCAGGCATATTTTTTGCTGCTGCTTGTTTAAAAAGAGTCACAGACATTTGCTTATCAAGTTTTACACCTTTACCTTCTTGGTAAAGAACCGCAAGAGCAAACATTGAATCTACATGTTGCTTTTTGACTCCTTCTTGATAAAGCGCAGCCGCTTTATGGTAGTTACGAACGACGCCGTGACCGTTTTCGTAGAGCTTACCTAATTCGTATATACCAGGTGCAAAGCCTTTATCAGCAAGATAGTTAAACTCTTTTAGCGCTTCTTCAAATTGCCCTTCGTTGGCCGCGCGTATCCCATCTTCAAGTCCTGCATGGGCAACACCATTAATGCCAAGTGCAGCGACCATTAACAATACATTAAACTTAGGTTGCCACATGGCAATATCTC
The DNA here is from genome assembly GCF_045064175.1 of Pseudoalteromonas sp. Ld20. NCBI lineage: Bacteria > Pseudomonadati > Pseudomonadota > Gammaproteobacteria > Alteromonadales > Pseudoalteromonadaceae > Pseudoalteromonas > Pseudoalteromonas sp. Ld20. The sequence continues at coordinate 65,521 of NZ_JBISHB010000024.1, read as the reverse complement.
CATTGAGTTTATAACTCTTTAATTTTAGTCCTAACAATAGCAATTGCCTAGCTTGGTTCTAAAAATGATAACGAATAGATATAAGATACAGATATTACAGAAAATTTAAAGAAATAAAAAAAGCCCCTTAGGGGCTTTTTGGGTTCATATCAACCGTCACCGATATGAGCAATGTAGCAAGTAAGTGTGATCTTAAAGTTGTATTACTTGGGTCGAGTAAGCAATACTGCTGAAGCGTCACTATCTTCATCAACAAAGTTGTACTAAAGGGGTCCAGCATCCTTACTGGATATTCTTCCCTAGGGCACTGAGGTCGGTACATTCCATTCACACTAAGCGAAGTATTAATGTGCGGGTTACTCTGTGTTGATGCGAACGATTATTACTTAGTTTAACGTGTCAGTCAACAGTTAAATGATAACTATTTACATTTAAATTGTTTTATTTTGAATTGCTCCATTTACACCGGCGAATAAGTTGATTACCGTAGGGTTATTCGTACTCTAATAAAAACTAAAATGTTTATAAAAAATATACGTTTAAACTATAAGCTTGGATTGATTGGGTTAATGCTGCTTAGTTTAGCTGGGTGTTCAGCATCTTTTACCTATAACAATATTGGTTGGTTATCCACATTTTGGATTGATGATTATGTTGATTTAGACAAGCAGCAAAGTAAAACGGTTAAATCGTTAATCAAAGAAATGCGAGATTGGCACCGAAAAACACAGCTACCGTTATACAAAAAAGATCTTATTACATTACAAGAGATACTGTCAGGAACACCATCGCAGAAAATACTTGTTGCGCACTTTCAAAATACTAAACAACACTGGCAAATTTTAGTAGAGCATATAAGCATGCCTTTAATTGAAGTTGCCAAAACACTTGATAGTAAACAACGTGCACAGTTTATAGCTGCAATTAGCGACAAAATGAATGAAGAGCAGCAAGAATTTGCAGAGCAAACAGCAAAGGAGCGTTCTGAAGAGCGTTTAAAAGATCAATTAGCAACTTATGCTGATTGGCTGGGAAAGTTATCGGCAGAACAAACGCAGCTAATTACAGTGGCTAATAGTGAATTTCAATCAACATTTATATTATGGCAACGCTATAAACAAACGCGGTTAGATGCTTTGAGCAGTGCATTTAACTCCGATAAACTCGATAATGATGATTTTACGCGAGAGCTTGGCCGTATTATTAAAAACAGGCACGCATTTATGAGTGAAGAGTTAATTATGCACGATCAACAAAACTTAGCGCGTTATGCGGCATTATTAGTTGATTTAAGGCAAACCTTGTCGGATAAACAGATTAAGCATGCACGTAAGGAGTTTACACAAATGGTTGATGAAATAGACGATTTGATAAATGATTGATATTTTAAAGGATCCAGCCAGATGAAAATACGTAGAATTTCATGGCAGCAAACAATCCCTCTTCGCCACCGTGTTTTATGGCCAAATAAACCTTTAGAGTATTGTCATATACCAGAGGATGACGATGGTTTACATTTTGGGGTATTCGTTGATGATTTATTAGTGTGTGTAGCATCCGTATATTTAACATTAAATAAAGCACGTTTACGCAAGTTTGCCACTGATCCGCAATATCAAAATCAGGGGATAGGATCACAATTGCTTACATTTATCATTACCTTTTTAAAAGGTGGCACTGTTGATTACTTTTGGTGTGATGCCAGAGAGTCTGCTTTAGAGTTTTATAAACGGTTTGATATGCATGTGTGCAGTGAGCGCTTTTTCAAAGGGGAGGTAGCCTACTATAAAATGGAAGTTGCACTTTAGTAACTTTTAGTTCGTCTGAGCGTTATTAGTAGAGGTTAAATGCATTGATTGGCCTTCTACACTTGAGATATAACCATTTATGTTTAAAATAATAGCCAGTCTCTTCTTAAATTAAGTTTATAAATGGATATTGCGGCCCTTAATAGCACGCTTGCTTTACGTAGTAGAGTTCTTAAGTGGATGTGCCTGTGTCTAGGTGTTCTGTCAGGGATATTTGCGGTATTTAATCTATTAATAAATGACTTTTTAATATTAGGCGCTTTGGAAGTTGTTTTTTCTGTGTATTGTTTTGGTATTTATTTTTATATAACTAAACATGTATTTAAACTTTGGCAGCCTGTCAGTATTTGCACTTTTGTGTCGTTATTAGTTGTGCTGGGTAGTTACTTATCAAGTGTATATAACGCACTTTTTGTTTGGACCCTCGTTTTACCCGTTCTGTATTACTTATTATTGGGAAAGTTGTGGGGCTTTGGTTTGTCAATGTCACTGGCTCTGTTGCAAGCCATCGCATTAATAACAAAAGAAAGTGTGGCTCCATATTCCCCATCGAATCTAGGTTTAAATCTCGCATTTAGCTATGTTACTATTTGGGTTATTGCGCATGTATTTGAAACAAGCCGAGCTAGTTTTTCTAAGCGTTTGGAAGATTTAGCAATGTTAGATCCACTTACAGGCGCTGGGAACCGCTTAGCAATGAATCAATATTTTGAGATTGAACTTAGTGATAAAGAAAATCTTTATACGATGGTAATGGATTTAGATTTTTTTAAGAAAGTAAACGACGAGTTTGGCCATGCAATTGGTGACAGTGTGCTGATTGAAGTAACTAAAATTATCAAATCTCAGTTAACTAAAGAAGGTGCTGTTTTTCGTATTGGTGGTGAAGAGTTTGCCATCTTTGTTGCTCACTCATCGGCGTCTGAGGCGGCAAACATTGCAGAAAATATTAGACATACTATAGAGAATAATAAGCTTATTATTGCAGAGCAATCAGTGTCAATTACAGCAAGTATTGGCGTTATCGCTTACAGTGGCAATGAAACCTTAAAGCAAACAATAAAAGCAGCAGATGATAGGCTCTATCAAGCTAAAAATAACGGACGTAACCAAGTTGTTTTTAATGACCCACCACAGGGAAAGCAACTAAATCAAGCCTCTTAATGACGCGACTATTTAATTTCCTTGATACATTAACTCAAACTCTGGAATATTTTGTTCCCACAGAGGCAAGTCTTTTCCTAAATGCTCACGTATTGCATCAAAAAATAGCCGAGTACGAACTGGTAAATCGCGATGTGGATAAACGGCATACATTGCACTGTATTCGGCAAGTTTTAAATGTGTAAGCATAGGCACTAATCGTCCTTCCTTAATTTCATTGCCGATAATAAACGCGGGTGCAAGAACATAAGTTGTTCCAGAAAGGGTTTTATCTAAAAGTACTTCTGCATCATTCGCTCTAAATACGCTTTTAATTTTTTGCTCTTGTGGCAAACCAAACTCATCAACATACTTCACGCCCTCAACGCGCAATGAAGTGCTTGAATAGCTGGCTGCGGGTAAATCAATTAAATCTTCAATTTTTTCAGGCAATCCATACGTTCTAATAAACTCAGGTGATGCCAAAAGTAGTAATCGATTACGGGCAATTTTACGAGCAATTAAGGATGAATCTTTGGGCTCTCCCACCCTAAATGCTAAATCAAACCCTTCAGAGACAATATCGACAAGCCTATCATCTAAGCGTAACTCAACCTCAACCTGCGGAAAGCGTTTTTGAAAATCATTGATCACGGGTTGTAAATAACGCCGTCCAATAATGGTTGAGGATGTGATTTTTAACACGCCGCGCGGTTCTTGGTGATAGTTCTCAGCAAGGCGTACGGTTTCACCTAATAGTTCGCGTAGCTCACTGGCTTTTTTGACCATTTCAGCGCCAGCTGCAGTAAGTGAAAATGAACGAGTGGTTCGATTTAATAAACGAACACCTAAGTCATCCTCAAGACGGCTAATTTGTTTTGAGATCACAGAACGATCAATATTACGGGTTTCAGCTGCTTTAGCAAAAGAGCCACGCTCAACCACTTCTAACAACATTAATAAACGACTCGTAGTATCCATATTTTGCTCATTTAAATTTAATTGGTGCCATATTGGCATTAATGAGTTTTGAAATCTATAGTTTTTGTCCGCAGGTTTGTTCCGTACCATGGATAAATATACTAAAAGGAGCGTCGTCATGAACAAACACTTAATAGCTACTGCAATTTTAGGGGCATCACTTGCTCTGAGCGGATGTGCGGAAGAACCAAGCCAACAAACCAGTCAACAACAGCACTTACAGCCAATTGATGTTGCACAAGTAATTATCAAACCAGTACAAAATTGGCACACTTTCACGACACGACTTGAAGCACCTGAAGAGGTTGCTCTTATGCCACGAGTTGCAGGGGTTATTGATCACATTGCGTTTAAAGAAGGCGATAACGTTAAACAAGGCGATTTACTGTTTAAATTAGATGCTCGTCCATATGCGGCAGTTGTTACCAGCCTTGAAGCACAAGTACAAAGTGCAAAAGCGGCTTTATCTCAAGCGCAAAGCGAAGCGAAAAGAGCGGTAAGGTTAACGCAGCGAAAAGCTATTTCTACCGAGCAAGCTGAATCTCGTACTTCGATGTTACATCAACGAGAAGCTCAGTTAGCAGCATTAAAGGCGCAGCTAGTTTCAGCCAAACTGGATTTAGAATTTACAGATATACGCTCACCGATTGATGGCGTTATCTCCTTAGCAAATATTACCAAAGGTAATAACGTACTGGCTGGGCAAACGGTTTTAACGTCAATTGTGTCAAATCAAACGATGTACGCGTACTTTGATGTAGACGAGCGTACATGGAATAGCGCTTTTAATGATGTAACAGCCAATGATAAACAACAGGTTGTAATGCAAAAGGTAGGTCAACGTGCATTTGCTCACATTGGGTATATTGATTTTATTGATAATCAAATAAACGCAGCAACGGGTACATTACGTGTACGTGCACGCTTTGATGAAAACGAAGCGCTACGCGCGGGGTCATTTGCGCGTATTAAATTAGCCGCCAGCGATGTCACAGAGCAGGTAATCGTGCCAGATAGAGCGATAGGTACCGATTTGAAAAATCGTTTTGTATTGACTGTTGGTGACAATAATATTCTTGAATATAAGCTTGTTACGGTTGGTGAGCGCTACGGTCGTTTTCGCACTATCACATCAGGCTTAAAAACAGGCGATGTGATAGCTGTTAATGGGCCTGCACGTGTGGGACCAGGTATGCCCATTGCGCCAAATCAGATAACGTTAGATACCAAAGGTGTGGCGTTTACGCTCTCGCCAACAGCGCAGCATATTTTAATGGCTAAGAAGTAGGGTAATTTATGAAATTTTCACACTTTTTTATCCAACGGCCAATCTTTGCGGCCATGCTGTCATTAATTATTTTAATTGCTGGTGGTATTTCGTTATTTCAATTACCAGTGAGTGAATACCCTGAAGTTGTGCCTCCAACGGTTGTTGTTACAGCTAACTACCCGGGTGCAAATCCAACGGTAATCGCACAAACTGTTGCCACGCCATTAGAGCAAGAAATTAATGGCGCTGAAAACATGCTGTATATGTTTTCACAAGCGACCAGTGATGGCCGCATGACGTTAACTGTTACGTTTGAGCTCGGTACTGATTTAGATCGTGCTCAAGTGCAAGTGCAAAACCGCGTTAACAGTGCATTGCCACGTTTACCGCAAGAAGTGCAACGCTTAGGCGTTGTGGCTGAAAAGTCATCCCCGGATCTAACCATGGTGGTACATTTGTATTCACCTGAAAAAACCCACGACACCGCTTACCTATCTAATTATGCGGATTTGTATATAAAAGACCAAATTGCACGTTTAAGTGGAGTGGGAGATGTACAGCTTTTTGGTGCTGGGCAATACTCTATGCGCGTATGGTTAAACCCTGATGCACTTGCAGCACGCGAATTAACGGCAATGGATGTGGTAAGCGCACTTCGCGCACAAAATCAACAAGTTGCTGCGGGTAGTTTAGGTGCACAGCCAACCTCAAACGACAGCCAATTTCAGGTGCTACTTAATGTTAAAGGACGTTTAAACAGCATTGAAGAGTTTGAGCAGGTGATTATCAAAGTCGGTGAACAAGGCCAACTTACACGCTTAAATGATGTTGCCCGTATTGATTTAGGCCAAAATACGTACTCGTTGCGTGCGGAGCTCAATAATCAACCCGCTTTAGCAATGCCGATATTTCAGCGCCCGGGTTCGAACGCGATAGAGCTTTCAGATCAGGTGCGTGAAACGATGGCACGTTTATCAAACGATTTTCCAAGTGGGGTTGAGTACGACATCGTTTATGATCCTACTGTATTTGTACGTGGATCAATTGATGCTGTAATTACCACGTTACTAGAGGCAATTGCACTTGTTGTTATTGTGGTGGTGTTATTTTTACAAACATGGCGCGCTTCGATAATACCTCTAATTGCTGTGCCAGTATCTTTAATTGGTACGTTTGCTGTGATGCAATGGTTAGGTGTTTCGATAAATACCTTATCGTTATTTGGTTTAGTATTAGCAATCGGTATTGTTGTTGATGATGCCATCGTTGTGGTCGAAAACGTTGAGCGAAACATTGAGCAAGGTCTATCCCCTTTAGAGGCTACCCGTGTAGCAATGAGTGAAGTGACAGGGCCAATTATCGCGATTGCGTTAGTGCTGTGTGCAGTGTTTATTCCAACGGCATTTATTTCTGGGCTTTCAGGTCAATTTTATAAACAGTTTGCGCTAACAATTACGATTTCTACGGTTATATCTGCATTTAACTCACTAACACTGTCGCCAGCATTAGCAGCGTTATTGTTAAAAAGTCACGACGCAAAGCCAGATGCATTGACACGTTTACTTAATCGTTTATTTGGCCGCTGGTTGTTTGCCCCGTTCAATCGAGTGTTCGATCGCGGTGCTAAAGGGTATCAAAAGCTTGTTAAAAAAATGATGCGAATGAGTATGGTGGTAATGGTTGTTTATGTTGCTCTACTCGGCGGTACGTTCAAACTTTTTGATGCTGTTCCGGGTGGTTTTATTCCTGCACAGGATAAACAGTACCTAGTAGCAATTGCTCAATTACCTGACGCAGCAAGCTTAGATCGTACGCAAGATGTAGTAAGACAAATGCAAGAAATAGCGCTGCAAGTGCCCGGTGTTGCTGACACAGTTGCGTTTCCAGGCTTGTCAGTTAATGGCTTTACCAATAGTCCTAACAGCGCCATTGTCTTTACTCCATTAGATGCGTTTAGTGAGCGTACTGATCCAAGTCAGTCTGCGATGGCTATTGCCGCGCAACTTAATCAGCGCTTTAGTGCTATTGATGAGGCCTTTGTTGCTGTTTTCCCGCCGCCGCCAATTCAAGGTTTAGGCACTACAGGTGGTTTTAAACTGCAAATTGAAGATCGTGGTAATAAAGGGTTCGAAACCTTATTTAATAGCTTGCAAACAGTAATTGGAAAGGCACAACAAGATCCTGCTTTAATGGGGTTGTACTCAAGTTTTAGGATTCAGGTTCCGCAAATGGATATTGATATCGACCGTGAACAAGCGCTGATCCAAGGCATCCCATTAGATGAAGTATTTAATGCACTACAAGTATATCTTGGCTCTATGTATGTTAATGACTTTAATATGTTTGGCCGTACTTACCAAGTTAATGCCCAAGCTGATATAGATTATCGCCTTGATCCAGAACAGGTATTAAACCTTAAAGTACGAAATAACCGAGGTAACATGGTACCGCTTGGTTCAGTATTAACGGTAACGCCAACCACAGGTCCTGATCGCGTTATGCATTATAATGGTTACCCAAGTGCAGAGCTTAACGGCAGTCCAGCACCGGGTTATAGCTCAGATCAAGCACAACAGGCTATTGAACTCATTCTGGCTGATAATTTACCCAGTGGCATAGAGTATGAGTGGACAGAAGTGACTTTTCAGCAGATTTTGGCGGGTAATACCATGGTGTATGTCTTCCCATTGGTGGTGTTATTAGTGTTTATGGTATTAGCAGCGCAATATGAAAGCTTACGTTTACCGCTGGCGATTATCTTAATTGTGCCTATGACAATATTCTCTGCATTAATGGGTGTATGGCTAGTGGGCTCTGATAATAATATTTTCACGCAAATTGCATTAATCGTCTTGGTCGCACTCGCGTCTAAAAATGCGATATTGATGGTGGAGTTTGCGCGCGATAAAAATAACCATGGATTAAGTCATTTTGATGCGATTTTAGAAGCGTGTCGGATGCGATTAAGACCAATCCTCATGACTTCGATTGCCTTTACTGCTGGTGTAATCCCGCTGGTATTAGCAACAGGAGCCGGTGCAGAAATGCGTCATGCGATGGGGAATGCAGTATTTTCAGGCATGATTGGTGTGACGGTATTTGGTTTGTTATTCACGCCAGTATTTTATATTTTGGTCACAAAAAGCAAAGAACACGCGACAGTGGAGCAAGTAAATGAACAGTAATAAGTTGCGTATAACCGCTGTATTGGTTGCGGGGTTGTTAGCCGGTTGTGCTAGTAAAATAGATGAACAGCAACATCAGAGTCAGCTTCAAGAGTTTGTTGCGCAAACACAAATTGCATCTCAGTTAGTAGGTCAAGATGAACTGAATTGGTGGCAACAATTAGATTCGTCACAGCTTAATAACTTGGTTGCAAATGCGCGTGCTAATAATCACGATTTACGAACCAGCCAATTAAAACTGAAAAGTGCACTTGCCCGCTTAGGGGGACAAAAAGCACAATACTTGCCCCAAGGTGGGGTAGGTATTGAAGCAACGCGTAGTAGTTTGGGCGAACTAAATACTCGCCAGTCAGCTGCCAATGCCAATTTTGATTGGCAACTGGATTTATTTGGGAAAGTGACTGCATTAGTTAATGCCAGTAATGCAGGGGCAATGAGTCAAGCAGAGCAAGTACGTGCGCTACATATTGAAGTTGTTGCGTCGGTGGTTAAAGGGTTTGTAAGTTATCAAGGAAATAAGCAAAAACAGCATATTATTGAACTGCAAATTGAGGCGCTTAAACAAAGTATAGGTGTATTGCGTGCTCAGGTTGAAGAAGGAATTGCTAATGAGCTTGATTTAAACCGTACTTTAGCGCAGCTAAAGCGCCAGCAAGCATTATTACCGGATATTGAATATGCACAGTTTCGCGACTTAGCAACACTTGCAATGTTATCAGGGCAATTACCGAGTGATATTACATTGATAGATGAGCGTAGTGTACTTGAACGTGGATTTACGGTTAGTTTAGCAAAACCAAGTGATGCAATCGCGCTTCGTCCTGATATTAGCCAAGCGTTATTTGAGTTTAGCCAAGCTCACTCATTAAGCGTAGCGGCAAGTAAAGCGTTGTTACCAGATATTAGTTTAAGTGCATTTGCAGGTGTATTGAGTTTAGATAACAATCGATTGTCAGATACACAGCAGCAATGGCAAGTTGCACCACAAATAAAGTGGTCATTATTAAGTTACCCGGCTTTATTAGCCCAGCGTGATGCACAACAATACTTGAGTGAAGCCGCTTACAGTCAATATCAACACGTTGTGTTAAATGCAATGAGTGAAAGTGAACTATCATTGCAATTATTAGTAAAGCAAAGTCAGCAGCAAGACTATGCAAAACAACGCTTTGATTTTGCCAATAGTGCCTTTTTACAAGCGCAGGCTATGTATCAAGAAGGGCAAATACCATACTTAGAGTTGTTAGATGCGCGACAGGATGTTTTAATAGCGCAAGAAAATGCAATTGACTCAACGATTTCATCATTACTTGCCAAGGTAGATACCTATCAAGTATTTAATGGTCGTTGGAGTTATGTGTTAGTTAATTAGCCAATGTAGAGTTATTGATGCCACATACTGATTTTTTATCGCCAATTCCCGCAACTATGCGCGCGATTGCGCTACTTGAGCCCAACGAGCAGATCGATTTATCTGAGTTGGAATTGCCTGTGCCAGAAATTGTAGACAATGAACTGCTGATCAAAGTTGAGTATGTTGGCTTAAATCCCGTTGATGCATACTTTGCTAAACAGGGCTTTTGCAAATGGCAATACCCCCACACTCTTGGCTTAGATGCTGTGGGGGTGGTTGTTAAAGCACGTAAGGGGATATTCCCTGAGATAGGCTCGCGGGTAATGTGGCATGGTAATATTGGTGAGCAAGGCGTGCTGTCTGAATACGCCAAAGTCCCTAATTACGCTGTGTCACTAATACCAGATGAAGTCACATTTAGCGATGCTGCGGTGTTACCTTGTGCGGGGATGTCAGCGTTAATTGCGCTTGATAAATTGCAATTGACAGAGGGCGATTCAATCCTGATTGAAGCCGGCGCAGGTGCTGTTGGTCAATTTGCAATTCAGTTTGCCAAGCAACGTGGTGCCACTGTTTTTACAACGGCAAGTAAGCGAAATCATAAACTTGTTAAAAAACTGGGTGCTGATGCTGTGTTTGATTATACCGATAAAAAACTCAGTGAAAAAATCAAGAAAGAGTTAGGCCCACAAGGTTTTGATGCGGTACTGGATTCAATTGGTGGTGAAACAACAGTGCGTAATGTTGAATTAATGCGATTTTGTGGTCGTATAGCCTGTTTAAATCCACTGCCTAAATTTGAGCAAGAGTTGATGTTTAGGCGAGCGCCTAATATTGGTATTGTTTCATTAGGAGGGGCATGGCTGGCTAATAGCTTGTGCGCTCAACAGCGAATGAGTTTTATGGGAAATTTATTGCTCGAAAATATGGCGCAAGGCACACTCATGATCCCTGCTATTACGGCAGTTAAATTTGATGCAATAAGTATTTCCAATGCACTCAATATGCAAGTTAATGGGGGGTTTACCGGTAAGCAAATAGTGCAGGTTAACCATACTTAACTATCCTTGTTCGCGAGAAATAAAAACGAAGAAGCCCCGAATATCAACAGGGCTTTTTTAGTTAAAGGTAAATAGCTCTGATCTCGGTTATGCACTATTACCCGAATATACGGGGAAAGGGTATAAACACAGGGATGTAATGCGCTACTGCAAGTCAACAGTTTAATGTAATAAGTGCAATTACTTCACAAGACAATACCGCTTCCAAACGAGTCTTTAAAAAGCTGGACTTTAGTGATTATACTAAGGTGATCATAAGCCCCGATGCACTCGCTATTAATGTATTTTTGAAGACCTTTTAATGGTGTGCAACTGAGCTGCTACTTGTAAATTAATGGTATGCCAGGTTTTTTCTAGGCTAGCAACAAGCCCTTCATAATCATTCTCAACTAAGGGGGTTAGCTCACTAAAATAGTGAACCGCTTGTAAAGAACGACCTTGCTCAAATGAGGTATAGTAAAGACGCCAAAGCCCAGCTATATCTGCATTACCTTGTTTATCACCATAAAAGTGGTGTAGCTCATATTCTAATTCATAATAGCTTTGTTGATCTTTATCAGTGATCACAGGCAAGCCTTTGACAACCATCCAATCATCAAGCGCGGTAAACAAAGTCTGATGACTGCTTGCTGTAAGCATTTGATCGGGTGCTTCACTCCATAAATGATAATTAGCCGCATTGATTTGGTTATTATCTATTTTCATTGCAATTCCACGATTGTTTAACGCGCCGCGTAAAGTAACAGTATTAATACGTAACTGTGTTGAGGTATCAATACTATTTCGTTGAATTGGCTTGATAGCCTGCTCGAATTGATAATATTCAATAGATGAATTAAGTGACTGACTGCATCCGGTTAATAATGTCAGACTTATTGCTATTAGCACTTTAGCGATGAAAGTATATGGCATTATTGTTTCCTCGGCGTTGGATCTGCGGGTAATGATTTGTCAAAAATAAACATGTTAGGTTGTTCGTTTAAACCACGAGTTAATGGCTGTAATTCTTCACTCAAACGCTTAAACTCAGACAGTGTTTGTTGTAACTGATGATGAAATTGTGAACCTTGCTGATAACTCGCCATGGTTTTTTCAAATTGTTTCATAGTAATATCAAATTGCTGCATGCTTTTAGTCATTTCAGCAAAATTGCGGTTAAAGTCACCGGGTAAATCTTGTGTATCTTGTTTGCTTAACAACGCACGCATTTCATTAGCCAGTGCTTGGTAATCGGCAAATGTAGACTGCATTTGCGCTAAGCTATCTTCAATTTTTAAACTGTTTACTTTATTGAGTACATCAGAGACTTGATCTGCAAGCACCGTAATACCACTGGAAACACTGGGAAACACTTGGTATTGAGCAATAGATGTGAGTTGAGCTTCAGGTGTATCGTGATAGATATCAAAATCAACATACACAGCACCCGTAAGTAAATTCCCCGGCTTTAATGACGCACGCAGACCGTTTTTAATCCAACCATCAACACTGCTTTTCCAAAACTCTTTAGCCGAAGCACTGTCGTGATACATACGGCCGTACTCTATTTTTATAAGTGCAGGAACTGCGGTGTTATCTGTTTTAAAATGAGCGGGTTTACCGTCAATAATAACATTTGCTGGCGCCTCTACTACAGTGCCAACACGCATGCCTCTGTATTCAACAGGTGCACCCGCACGTAGACCACGTATTGATTGTTCAAATTCAATTAAGTAATAATCAAAATCATAAAAACGTTCTTCAAGAGCATCTTGATAGCTGTTACTTAAAGAAAAACCATGACCGTCTTGGGCAAAGTCACCCGGCGCTTGTTGTTCTGGTAAACCGACCGAAATTCCCCCTTTTAATAACTTACTCAATGAGCCTGTTTTGAAGTTAATTCCATCAGCTGATAAATCAATTTCAATGCCCGAGTTGACCCAAAAAATAGAATTCAGAGTGATCAAATTTTGATAAGGTTCATTGATAAAAATACCATACTTCATGGCTTGATTTTTCCAATCAAAAGTCGCCGTTTCAATTTGGCCAATTTTATAGTTTTTAAAGAAAATTCCGGTGCTGACCTCCATGACTTCTGCATTAAAGCTTTGTAATGTGAAACGACCCCCTTTAACATCTTTACCTATTAGTGCAGGTTCATCTTGTAAATCAAAACGGTCGGTGATGTTTTTACTTTCTCCTGGGGCGAATTCCAAGTAAACACCGGATAATAATGTACTCATACCACTGATCCCCGTTTCATCAATACGCGGCTTGACAACCCATATAGTGGCGTCATCAGTAAGTAAGCTATCATAATGTTTATCTATTTGTGCACGTGCAATAACACTGTTTTTGTCACTAGAGAGACGAATATGATCAATATGGCCAATTTTTACGCTGCGTACTTTTATTTCTGTTTTACCCGCAACAATACCCTCAGCTTGAGGCATCGAGATGTAGATAGTGGCACCTTTACTTGCTTGATACTGATATAGCATCCATGCGCCAACCAATAAAGCAATAATAGGAATTATCCAAATACCTGAAATAGTTGGCTCTTTTTTGATGTTAGCTATTTCACTCATGTTTTTTCTCTAATTGGTTGTGTTTATTATCATTGCTTGGAGAATCCCATAATAGTCGAGGATCAAATGCGTGCGCTGCCAACATTTGGCAAATTACCATAACGGTAAAAAATATTGTGCCTATACCAGGGGTTACCGACATTAAATTCCCAAGTTGGACTAAGGCTACTAAAATTGCCACAACAAATACATCAATCATAGACCAGCGTCCTATAAACTCAGTTAATAAGTATACCTTGGTATAGCCTTTTGTTTGGCTATTTGCCGGTTTACTAACTAATAAACATAAAAGCGTAAGGATTAATGCTTTTGCTAAAGGCACGACTACACTGGCTAAAAAAATGATTAGCGCAATAGGATAAGAGCCCGCTTGCCACAATACTATTACGCCACCAATTAAGGTAGAGGGGGATTCATCTCCCAAGCTGGTGGTGTACATTATAGGGAAAATATTGGCTGGGATATAACACGCAACGGAAGTAATAAGCCATGCAGCAGCTTTTTGTACACTATGGGGATTACGTATATGTGTTTTTGTGTTGCACCGAGTACAGTATTGAGAGTCACTCAGTTGATGGCAAACATGGCATGAACGTACGTTATTATCTATTGCTCGGTGACTATGATGAACGTATTTAATCGCTTTTATTGGTTGAACTTGATCCCACAGTCGCCTGTGATTGAGTTGCGTAAGCGTAGCAATATAAAAAATAACAAATGCCACATAAGCCCAAAAACTCACCCCAAAACTAATATCAGCCATGGACATAATTTTAACCATACTGACTAACACACCAATTAAAAATATTTCAGACATGACCCAAGGTTCAATGGCTAATGTATATTTAAGCAATCGTTTGGCAAAACCATAAGGAAGTACTTTCAATAAACCTAAATGCAATGGGATTAATGTTACCAATAACGCCATAGGCAAACCGATAATACTCAGATCAATAAAAATGCCAAGTAAATCACTGTCGTAGTTAAAAAGTATGCGAGCGGCGTCGGGAAGGGTTATAGTTTGGGTAATACCACTACTGCTAAATGAGATAAAAGGGTAGAACATACTACTGAGTAGCATGATAAGCGAGCTAAGACTTAAGGCTACTATTCGTGCATCGTTATTTAGGTTTGCAGAGCAAAGCTTAGTGTGGCAGTGTGGACAAACAGCCACTTGCTTAGCAGCTATCCGAGGAACTTCGATAATTAAATCACAGTTAGGGCAAGCTGTTTGCAAATTAATATCCACTGACAAGTAATATAAGACAAGTTTGCATCAATTATATTGTAAATACAATTACCTGATAAATTTACTTGGCAAATATCTCTTAACACTGTAAGCGTCGGTGTTTGATTTTATAAGGTTTAATATGAAATGTTTATTAGCAATATTGTTTGTTTTATTTAGTATTGATTCACTTGCTTTAAGTGCCCCAAAGCTAACTGATCGAATTACAATTGCTGCGAGCGCATCACTGCCCCCATATGTTTTTAGTGATGATAGTACGGGTTTACAACTAGAAATTCTTAAATCAGCCTTTAAAAGTCAAGGTATAACCAATTTAGAAATCGTCTATATGTCTAATAAGCGTGCAGAGCAGCTGCTTGAGCAAAGAAAAATTGATGTTGCTCTAAATTACGCTGGTGGATACTCGCGGGGGATTTATTCAAGTGATAGCTTACTTGCGTATCAAAATGTTGCGGTTAGTCTCAAAAAGAACGATTACATAATAAATACAATTTATGACTTAACAGGGAAGAGCGTATTAGCATTTCAAAATGCAACGGCATTTTTACCAGCTCCATTTAAAACTATTACCACAAGATTACAATTTTATGATGAAGTGGTAAATCAGGCTGCGCAGGTTGATAACTTATTAAAAGAATGGGTTGATGTGATTGTGCTTGAAAAACGGGTTTTCTTGTATTATTTCCAGCAATACCAGAAAAAGCACGCACTGGCGCAGGTGATTACTATCCATCCTATTTTTAAAGAAGCTCCTCGTCCGGCATACTTCAATAGCCAAGTATTACAAGAAGTCTTTGATATGGGGCTTACCCATATCAAAGAAAATGGTGAGTACCGTGCAATTATGGCTTTTGAAGGCAGTGATTATGCGCAAGTAGTCAATCCAGAATTAATCAAATAACGCAACGGTTTGACGAGTAAGCGCGATTAATTCTCCTGACTGTGACCAGATACAGCCATCCTCTAAGCCATAACCATGTTTACAATGCTGTGTTATTGCCTCAAAGCCAAGCCATTGCTGCGCACCTAACTGCGGCATTTGTACAAACTCCAAATACCAAGACATACTACTTGCAGGAGCAGGCTGCTTAAACATTTGTAGTAATGTTGGCGGCCATGCATCCGTCAAAGCAATAATATGGGCTTCGGTTATTTCATTCGGCGATTCTTTTAATCGCATCCAGCCACCTAAGTGCGATGTATCTGCACCAGCAAACGGCATAGCGCCTTGTTGTGGGCACAAATCAACATGCTGAAAAAATTCCGGCATCGCGCCTGACTTAAAAGGCAAAGTGTAACGTGGATCAACAGGTTTCAAGTCCATCGTTTTAGTAACAGGCACATTAATTGCTGAATCACGGGGTTTAGCGAAGCATGCTTGTACTACTACACTCACTTGATTATTTTGCACTGCCTTTGCTAATACTTGCGTACTGCTTTTACCTTCTCTTAAAACCTCTACTATTAACGAAAACTCAGTATCAGCTAATAAAGGACCGACAAAGTTCGTACTTATTGATAGTAATCGACGACTTGCTTCAACTTGTTGGCGCATTGCTTGATAAAGTAAAGACGCTGAAAGCCCCCCAAACGCTGTTCTGCCTTGGCACCAATTAGCCGGAAATTGCATTGTTGCTTTGGCTTGTTCGTGGGCTGGCATAAGGCCAATATGTGCGGCGCTTTGAAGGAGTTGATCGAAATGCATAGCAGTTCCTTGTGTAATGATTATTTATTATTGCAATTTTATAGCACGGAAAAACTCATCAGACCAGTTTGTGTGTGGGTTGATTGACGCAAAAAACATCAATCCATACAATTATCAGGGTTATTTGCAAAATAAATGATAAAAAATCACTTTTTTTTCATTTTTACAGTTGAATTCAGTTCTGTGCATCCCTATTTACTAGTCATCGAACGTATTAATGAATTTTGAAGTTGGAGATGTTTCATGGGTAAAATTATTGGAATCGATTTAGGTACTACAAACTCTTGTGTTGCAGTACTAGACGGCGGTAAAGCACGCGTAATTGAAAACGCGGAAGGCGATCGCACAACACCATCAATTATTGCTTACACGCAAGATGGTGAAACACTTGTTGGTCAACCTGCAAAACGCCAAGCAGTGACAAACCCAACCAACACATTATTTGCGATTAAGCGTCTAATCGGTCGTCGTTTTGAAGACGAAGAAGTACAACGCGATATCGGCATCATGCCTTTTAAAATCATCAAAGCAGATAACGGTGATGCATGGGTTGAAGCCGGCGGTGAAAAACGCGCAGCACCACAAATTTCAGCTGAAGTTTTGAAAAAAATGAAAAAAACCGCTGAAGATTTCCTTGGCGAAGAAGTAACAGAAGCCGTTATAACTGTTCCTGCATACTTTAACGATTCACAGCGCCAAGCAACAAAAGATGCTGGCCGTATTGCGGGTCTTGAAGTTAAGCGTATTATCAATGAGCCTACAGCCGCAGCACTTGCTTACGGTATGGATAAAAATAAAGGCGAAAACATTGTTGCAGTATATGACTTAGGTGGTGGTACTTTCGATTTATCAATCATTGAGATTGATGAAGTTGAAGGCGAGCACACATTTGAAGTACTTGCTACCAATGGTGACACTCACTTAGGTGGTGAAGATTTCGATAACCGTGTTATTAACTACTTAGTAGCTGAATTCAAGAAAGATCAAGGTCTAGACTTAAAGACTGACCCACTTGCAATGCAACGTGTTAAAGAAGCTGCTGAAAAAGCAAAAATTGAGCTTTCATCTGCACAATCTACAGAAGTAAATCTTCCGTATGTAACTGCTGATGCATCAGGTCCTAAGCATATGAACGTGAAATTAACACGTGCTAAGCTTGAGTCACTGGTTGAAGACTTAGTACTTAAATCAATTGAACCACTTAAGCGTGCTCTAGCGGATGCTGATTTAACTGTTAGCGACATCAACGACATTATTCTTGTTGGTGGCCAAACACGTATGCCACTAGTACAAAAAACAGTAACTGAGTTCTTTGGTAAAGAGCCACGTAAAGATGTTAACCCTGATGAAGCAGTTGCAGTAGGCGCAGCGATTCAAGGTGGCGTGCTAGCTGGTGACGTTAAAGATGTACTATTACTAGACGTTTCTCCACTGTCTCTAGGTATCGAGACAATGGGTTCAGTAATGACTGCGTTAATTGAGAAAAACACGACGATTCCTACTAAGAAATCGCAAACTTTCTCAACAGCTGAAGATAACCAAGCAGCGGTAACGATTCACGTACTACAAGGTGAGCGTAAACGTTCAAGTGACAATAAGTCTTTAGGTCAATTTAACCTAGAAGGTATTCGTCCAGCACAACGTGGTACACCACAAATCGAAGTAACATTCGATGTAGATGCTGATGGTATCTTACATGTATCTGCAAAAGATAAAGATACAGGTAAAGAGCAAAAAATTACGATTCAAGCGTCTTCAGGTTTAAGTGATGAAGAAGTTGAAAAAATGGTTCGTGATGCTGAAGTTAATGCCGAAGAAGATAAAAAATTCGAAGAGCTTGTAGCAGCACGTAACCAAGCTGATGCAATGGTTCACGGTACACGTAAGCAAATTGAAGAAGCGGGCGATGCACTTCCAGCCGAAGATAAAGACGCTATCGAAGCCGCTGTAGTAGATTTAGAAGCCGCTATTAAGAGTGACAAAAAAGACGAGATTGAAGCAAAAACTCAAGCTCTAGCTGAAAAGTCACAAAAATTAATGGAAATTGCACAAGCTAAAGCCCAACAAGGCAGCGCTGATGCAGGCGAGCAACAGCAACAACAGTCAGCTAAACAAGATGACGACGTAGTTGATGCTGAGTTCGAAGAAGTAAAAGACGACAAGTAATTGTTGTTAGCGCTTCGCCTAACTAAAAACACGATGAATAGTGTCATGATTTAAGTTAGGATGAACACCTTAGGCGCGCAGGCAAAAGCTTGACGCGCCTTTTGCATGTAAATTAGATGGTAAATCGATGTGATTTATCGGTTTATCCGCAGCCAAGCTGCAGTAAGAAAAGAGTAGTGTGATAGATATGTCAAAACGCGATTATTATGAAGTCCTTGGAGTGGCAAAAGATGCCAGCGAAAGAGACGTTAAAAAAGCGTATAAACGCTTAGCGATGAAATATCATCCAGACCGTACCGCAGGCGATAAAGAACTTGAAACTAAGTTCAAGGAAGTTAAAGAAGCCTACGAGATTTTAACCGATGCTCAAAAACGTCAAATGTATGATCAATACGGTCATGCTGCATTTGAACAAGGTGGCGGCGGCGGTGGTCATGGTGGCCACGGTCAAGGTGATTTTGGTGACATCTTCGGTGATGTATTTGGTGATATTTTTGGTGGCGGCGGTGGTCGACGTCAATCACGTCAACAACGCGGTTCCGATTTACGTTACAACATGGACTTAAGCTTAGAAGAAGCGGTTCGTGGTAAAGAAGTTGAAATTAAAGTACCCACTTGGGTAAGCTGCTCGCCATGTGACGGCAGTGGTGCAAAAGCGGGATCTAAACCTAAAACATGTACAACGTGTCATGGTGCAGGCCAAGTGCAAATGCGCCAAGGTTTCTTTGCTGTACAGCAAACATGCCCGACATGTCAGGGGACTGGTCAGATTATTTCTGATCCATGTAACAGCTGCCATGGCCAAGGTCGTGTAGAAAAAACTAAAACATTATCAGTTAAAATTCCTGCGGGCGTTGATACTGGCGACCGTATCCGTTTATCGGGTGAAGGTGAAGCAGGCGTGCACGGTGCACCAGCTGGGGACTTATATGTTCAAGTATCAGTGCGTGAACACCGCATATTTGAACGTGATGGCAATAACCTTTATTGCGAAGTACCCATTGGCTTTACAACAGCGGCATTGGGCGGTGAAATTGAAGTACCTACCTTAGATGGTCGTGCTAAATTAAAAATCCCAACAGAAAGTCAAACAGGCAAAATGTTCCGCATGCGCGGTAAAGGTGTTAAGTCTGTACGCAGCGGCGCTATAGGCGATTTAATTTGTAAGGTAGTAATTGAAACGCCAGTGAGCTTAAATGAGCGCCAACGTGAATTACTCCAAGAGCTTGAGCAAAGTATGGGTAAGGATGGTTCAAAAAATCGTCCAAAAGAAAAAGGCTTTTTTGATGGTGTAAAAAAGTTCTTTGATGACCTGACGAAGTAATAACTCATTACTCATAAAATGGCGCTAATTAGCGCCATTTTTTGTTTGAAAACTTTATTATTAATTTACAAATTACCCCACCTAAAAGTAACTTGCTTGATAAAAAGTTAAATTTAAAAAAAAACAGTTAATTAACATCTATGAAATATGCAAAGAACGAATACCTCATCTAAGCAGTCAATAACGGTTAACTCATCAACTCTACCTACTAAAAAACATACCTATAACAGGTAATTACATCTCGTTTTTGCTTTATTTTGTATACTTATCGATATGATAATCAGTCTCACTTGCATGATTGGATAATCGGCGTAAAATCAGCCCATTGATGTAATTAATAGAATAAGACGGCATGTTAACATTAGATAAATTAACTATCGGCCAACATGGCTCTGTGGTAAGCATTGATCCCAATGCAAGTTTGCTGCGTCAAAAATTACTCGCGATGGGGCTTACCCCTGGTGCGCCTGTCCATGTGCTACGTTTTTCTCCGTTTGGTGATCCTATGATTATCAAAGTGCGTGGTACTGTTTTAAGTCTTCGTAAAGCTGAGGCTCAATCGATTAATTTGGAACTTGCTGTATGAATCCAAACATAGCTGTTATTGGTAACCCGAACTGTGGTAAAACCACGCTTTTTAATGCACTAACAGGCAGTAAGCAAAAAGTTGGAAATTGGTCAGGCGTGACGATCGATAAAAAAATTGGTCAGTTTAAGGTTGCTGATCAGCGCGTTGATTTGGTTGATTTACCGGGCACATACTCACTTGATGTAAACTCGCAAACACCACTTGACGAAAAAATAGCACGAGATTATGCGCTAAGTGGCGAGGCTGAGCTGATCATTAATATATTAGATGCATCAAACCTGGAACGAAATTTATACCTGACCGCACAGCTACTTGAAATGAAAGTACCTTTGGTTATCGTGTTAAATATGGTTGATGTTGCTAAGCGAAATGGTTTAGTGATAGATACTAAAGCCCTAGAAGAAAAGTTAGGTTGCCCTGTAATTGCGTTAAGTGCCAATAATAAAAAAGGGATTGCAGGATTAAAGTTATGCATTGCTAAAGGCTTAGAGCTTAAGCAGGTGTCGTCGCATGTGCCGCATTATGATCAAAAAGTAATGCATGCGACAAAAAAAATTGTTAAAAGCCTACAAGAAAGTGATAAAAAAATAGACAATGTAGATACTCAATGGCTTGCACTGCGTTTATTAGAGCAAGATGAAAGCTGTTTTAGTTACGCTGATCAAGATACACAGGCATTGGCTAAAACACAGTTTACACAATTTGCTGATCATCATGAACTTGATGTGCTATTTGCTAACGGGCGATATGAATTTGCACATCAGCTTGCTGATCAAGTTCAAAATACCAAGGGTGTAGCATCAGATACGATTAGTGATAAAATTGATGCAATAGTGATCAACCGATTTTTAGGGATCCCAATCTTCCTAGCTATTATGTACGTAATGTTTACAGTTGCGGTGAATGTTGGCGGTGCATTTATAGATTTTTTTGATATTGCCGTTGGCGCTATTTTGGTTGATGGCTTTGGGCAAATACTTACTTCAGTCGGTGCGCCTGATTGGTTACGTGCATTATTAGCCGATGGTATCGGTGGCGGTATTCAGTTAGTTGCGACCTTTATTCCTGTTATTGGCTTTTTATATTTCTGCTTAGCTTTTATTGAGGATTCAGGCTACATGGCTCGCGCTGCATTTATTATGGATAGATTAATGCGGGCCATAGGTTTACCTGGTAAAGCGTTTGTACCCTTAATTGTTGGTTTTGGCTGTAACGTGCCATCGGTTATGGCCACACGGACATTAGAAACTCATAAAGATCGTTTATTGACGATTGCCATGTCGCCGTTTATGTCATGTGGTGCTCGGTTAAGTGTTTATGCATTATTTGTTGCCGCATTTTTTACAACCAATGGTCAAAACCTTGTGTTTGCACTGTATATACTGGGCATAGTAATGGCGGTATTGACAGGGTTAGTACTTAAAAATACCTTATTTAGTCCAACCCTTACACCGTTTATTTTAGAGTTGCCTGCGTATCATATGCCTACGGCAAAAGGGGTACTTTATAAAGCATGGGAGCGTTTAAAAAGCTTTTGTATGCGCGCTGGTAAAACGATTATCGTCGTTTTTGTTATTCTTAAAATACTAAGTTCATTTGGTACCGATTACACCTTTGGTAACGACAACACTGATAAATCAATGCTGAGTGAAATATCAAAATTCGCAACGCCAATATTTTCTCCAATTGGTGTTGAGCAAGATAATTGGCCTGCTACAGTGGGTATATTTACAGGCGTGTTTGCTAAAGAAGCGGTGGTTGGTACGCTAGATAGCTTATATTCAAACTTAGAAGGTGCAAATACGACAAGCGATGAACCGGTTAAAGTTCTTGATAAAGTAGGTGAAGCTTTTTCCAGCGTGCCTGCCAATTTACTGGATGTTTTTGGTAATTTACTCGATCCGTTAGGACTAAATGTCGCGAATGTGAGTGACCAAACGAGTGCTGCGGTAGATCAAGATGTTAATGTGTCAACGTACGCGACTATGGAAAATTTATTTAGTAGTCAATTAGCCGCATTTAGTTACTTGGTGTTTGTACTGTTATATACCCCATGTGTTGCTGTTATGGGCGCCATGTATAGAGAAGCTGGAATGAAGTGGATGCTATTTGTAGCGACTTGGTCAACAGGTCTCGCCTACATTACCGCCTCAGTAGTTTATCAAGTGGGTAATTTTAAACACTCACCTATGTTCTCAGCTTTTTGGTTGTTGGGTTGTGCTGTGGTGGTTGCGTTAGCGGTAATCTCAATGCGTATTTATGGAAAACGCATGGCAGCTAAAAGCCGCTTGATCCCGGTGGTGAATATTATTTAATCTAGGAGCCATATTTATCAACTATTCGCATGTAGTTGTTTATGAGCAGCGTAGATACACTACTGTGTCGCGTATCTACGCTTATGTACTCAAACAACTTTAAAATTAATGTGTTAATTTGCAGCAATGACATTCGCTTTTTATTACAGCTGAAACACGTATTTAAAGTTGTTTGGTATAACTAATTCTAAATTATAAATACCTTAATCTGAGCTTGAACAATTAAAATTGGTAACTAAGCGTCACCTTGTAGTTTCTCCCTAACTCACTTGGATCGTTTGCTTCGCTGGCAGGTGCGCGTAAATAACGCTTATTGGTTAGGTTGTTTACGCCAAAGCGAACACTGAGATTACTGAGGCTATCACTACCTTGATACTGTGCATTTAAGTTGTAAATACTGTATGTACTTGTGCCATAGCCATATTTTTTGTATGTGTCACTAAGGCGTTGCTGAGCCCTGTAATGGAGTAATTGTATACCCACATTAAAGTTATCGTTTAATTGATAATTGGTATTCCACGTTAACTTATTTGCTGGGGCTTCAGCATAAGGCTGTTTATTGTAATCAATTGTTCCTAAAAAGAAGTTAGGCAGGCCTATAATGTCCATGTTTAGTTTTGCATATCCTAGGTACATATCGAGATTTTTGTATTGATACTTTGCCTCTATTTCAAAGCCTTCACTTTTTAGCTGGCCAATGTTTTTAGCACTATAATCTCGATGTGTTGCAACAGGGATTCCATTGGCAGGATCAGGACCAGGTGAACCGAGCTGCTTATTACCGTCGGCGTCGATGTAGTACATATACGGTACGTTATCTATGTAATCATCAATGTTACTTTTAAAATATATGGCTTTAATGCTGAGCTGATCAATGTATGCAGTATCTTGCCATGCGAAGCCGATACCTCCTTCATAATTTAAAGCACTCTCAGCTTTTAAATTAGGCTGGGGTTCTGAATAGCATAACTTACCGCCGATATGACAGCGCCATTCATCTTTTTTATACAGCTCTTGTAACGAAGGGGCTCTGAATGCCTCAGCCGCTTTCATATAAAAATTTATATTCTCAGTGGCCTTAAATGTTACTCCTAATTCTTTTGATAATGCATTATTTTTATTATCAGCAAAACTAATAAAGGTGTCGCTGCTACGATCATAATTGTCGTAACGAAGCCCCGCAGTTAAAAGAATACGTTTATTAAAGAATTCACTTTGGTCGATTACTGACAGCGATACATTATCGCCTTGGCTTTGTCCGTAGTAACTTGAGAGGGTCTTTTTTTCATATTGTTGCTGGTCAAATAGCTCGCGATCAAAACTAAACTCGATAGCCAATTTATGGTCAATTAAGCCCGTGAATGTTGCGAGGTTGGCAACTCTCAATCCATAGCGTTTGTTTTCACCATTACTGACTTTATCAAAGTCTATTTTATTTTCACCTCGCATAATGTAGCCATTCGTAGTCTCATCGTAGGTTTTTTTGCTATAAAAAGCCTGTACGTCAAGGTCGATAAACATATTTTGAGGTTGGTATGTGTAATTAAGCATACCTTCAATGTAGTCATTTTTGTAATCTTCACTGAGTGTCGGGTAGGTGATCCCCAAATCGAGTCTTTGCCCGTAAGGCTGATCGAGTGACTCTGTTTCACTAAAGTCTAGTTTACTTTGGAGGCTATGCTCAGGCATAAAATACCATGTGTTTTTTAGAGTTAAATTTGTTCTTTGAGACTCATTTTTTATTTTATCGAGTTGTGCAATAGCTTCATCTTCTTGTGCGTGATCTTTTTTAACTATGTCTATATCACTGTAATTTACTTGGCTAATGTACGCTACGGTATCAAGCGTATCCGTTAGATGAAAAGCCGATGCTGAATAAAAAACAGCATCAGAAACAGATTGATAGTTTGCAGCAACATTAACACCAACACCATTTTCAGCGGCTAAATAATCAGCTGCATTTTTGGTGACTAAACGAATACTTCCACCAAGTGCGCCCGAACCTACGGTTAAAGAATCAGCACCTCTTAATACTTGGACTTGTTTTAACTGGTTAGGATCAACTCCTAAACTGTTTATTACAGCGATGTTCTGGCTGCCATCAGACTCGCTTTTTCGTTTCACATTATCGACAGATACATGAATTCGCTCGCCATATAAACCACGAATTGAAGGTTGACCTGATAAAGGATTAACACTGCCAGATACGTCAACCCCCGGTAATGTTCTAAGTAATTGTGTGAGATCTGCAACTTGCTGGCGTTCAATTTCTTTTGCGTTTAGTGAAGAAACTGATGCGGCAACATCTTGATTATCGAGTGTTAATTTATGGCCAAAAACTTCAATTTTTTCAATATTTGCAGGGGAGTCAGAGTGTGTATTTTGGCTATATACGCCCATTGAACAAGTGGCCGTACTAATACATACAAACAGATGAGAGAGTTTCAAAGTAACAAATCCTTTTAAATGATAATCATTTGCATTTGATCGTAATGTAATACGTAATAACTTATTTTTCAATAAATTATTACTAAAAAATACTAATTTGTGATTAACTATAATGATTAGTGGGCGTTATTTTGTTTTTTGTAAACCTATAATAATTAATGTTTTTATTTTGTTTTGTTAATTTAAAATAAAAGAGCATTTACTTTAATGGAATAGTTTGGTGCATTTTTATATTTTTATTACAAGCTTGCTACAAGTTTGTATTGAGCGCAGTAGCCTCTCAAATTATCAATTTGAAGGGCAATTAACCTGCAAAGTTAGTTTGGGTCTATAAACAGAAAATGAGTATAAAGTTGTTAATTAAAGAGTCACAAATTGGGATACTTATAGTAAACGTTGCGTATAATCGTAGGCCTAGGGCGTGTTGACCTTTCGTGATTGATTTTGCAGCAGTATGTTTGGTATTTAGGCAAGGCAGAGCCTATGTCGTGTGGTTGTTCCCCATAAATAGGCGATAACGCAGTATAAATGCCAAACATGCGCTGCCCAAAGGGTTCTTCCTAGGGGCGATTGACTCTTTGTTGCTCGGTTTTTACTTAGCCCGCTAGGTTACAAACCTCGCGCCGCGATTAAATCGCCCCTAGATTGAACAAATTTCAATCCACAAAGGTCAACACGCCCTAGTTTTAAAATAAAATAACTGAACTGGTAAAAAATAATGACACCAGCGACTAAATTACTAAAAAAACACCGCATAAATTTTGATCTGCTTAGTTATGAGCATAATCCCAAAGACCAAAACTTTGGTTTAGAAGCCGTTGAAAAGCTAAATTTGCCTGCTGAGAAGGTGTTTAAAACGCTTGTGCTTGAAACTTCTGAGCAAACGTTAATCGTCGCGATTACACCTGTTAGCCAACAAATTAATTTAAAGCAGCTGGCAAAAGCCTGTAAGGCTAAAAAAGTATATATGGCTGCACCGCAAAAAGTAGAAAACAGCACGGGTTATATACTCGGTGGTGTGAGCCCTTTAGGGCAAAAGAAACGTTTAGCAACCTATTTACACGCCAGTGCTGAAAAGTTCGAGACAATCTATGTGAGTGCAGGTAAGCGAGGGCTTGAAATAGGGCTGTCTCCTAATTGTTTACTTAACTTATGTAACGGCCAATATGCCAATTTTTAGCGTAAATTAACCAAATAAAAAAGTATGAGGATACGACCTCCATTCGATGTCAGTTGGCGTTAAAAACAATGAAATTAGGCTGATTGTTGAGGGTTACGTGATAACGACTAAAGGCTTCACCGGTCTTTCTCCTTAGGTTGCTCTATACAAAAAAGAGCTGCTACTTGTGTAAAGTAACCCCTAATATTACCTCCTGTGAAACGCACAACTTTTTATTTTGGGATACCTTGATTATGATTTTGATCACCTTATTTGTCCTTATTCTCTGTGCTTGGTTAATTAAAAACTCTATTTAGTGTTGTTTTTGATTAAATCGGCGCAAAATAAATACATTTCAGCGTACACGTGTAAGCCCTTTTTATTCAATAGCTTACACATCTAAAGATAAATAAATTGAAAAAACTGTTAAAAAGTTGGTTAGAGCAATTGATCTAAAGCAATTTTTATGACGTAATAGAGATATAAATTATCTGGTCGGATGAGTTAATCATGAGTTTACGCACAAAATTAAAAAAAGTATTACCAAGTATTTCAATAACTGAACAAGAAGCCCTTGATGCGGGTGATGTTTGGTTAGAAGGCTCTATCTACCAAGGTAAGCCAGATTTCGACGCATTACGCGCAGTGCCAGCAGCAGTGCTAAGCGCTGACGAACAAGCATTTATAGACGGCCCATTACAAGAGTTACTGGGCATGATCGACGACACACAAATTCAAAATGGTATTCATTTACCTGAGTACATTTTAGACTTTCTAAAAAAGGAACGTTTCTTTTCATTGATCATTCCTAAGTCATTTGGTGGTTTAGAATTTAGTCCTTATGCAAACTCTACCATTGTAGGCACAATTGCAACTAAAAGCTCCGCAGTCGCTGTAACAGTAATGGTTCCGAACTCATTAGGTCCGGGCGAATTATTACTGCATTTTGGTACTAAAGAGCAACAAGCGCATTATTTACCGCGTCTTGCAAATGGCCGTGACATCCCTTGCTTTGCACTAACTAGCCCAGAAGCTGGCTCTGATGCCGGTGGTATTCCAGATTTAGGTACTGTCACTAAAGGCATGTATAACGGCGAAGAAGTACTTGGCCTTGAGATCACGTGGGACAAACGTTATATCACACTCGCACCGATTGCGACTGTACTTGGTTTAGCATTTAAAGTGGTTGATCCTAATGGTTTGCTAGGTGGCAAAGAAAACCTCGGCATTACCTGTGCACTTATTCCAAAAGAGCACCCAGGTGTAGAGCTTGGCAATCGCCACGATCCAATGGGCATTCGTTTTTACAACGGTACTACGCGTGGTAACAAAGTATTTGTACCAATGGACTTTATTATCGGTGGTCAAAAGAACATCGGTCGTGGTTGGCAAATGCTGGTTAGCTGCTTAGGCGCTGGCCGTGGTATTTCATTACCAGCACTAGGCGTGAGTACTGCGCAAGTAGCATTTAAAGGTGCCTCTGAATACGCTGCAGTACGTGAGCAATTTGGCTTAGCAATTGGTCAATTTGAAGGTATTCAAGAAAAGCTGGCTGATATTGCTGGTAAAACATACCTACAAGAAGCAATGCGTGTTTTAACCACCGAAGGCTTAGGCATGGGCTTAAAGCCATCTGTCGTGACGGCGATAGCTAAATACCACATGACTGAAATTGGCCGTGATGTGCTTGATTCAGCAATGGATATTCAAGCTGGTAAAGCGATTCAAAATGGCCCGCAAAATACTTTAGCAAGTGGTTATGTTGCACAACCAATTGCAATAACGGTAGAAGGCGCAAACATTCTTACGCGTAACCTAATGATATTTGGTCAAGGTGTTATGCGTTGTCACCCATATTTACAGTCTATGGTTGAATCAATTCACAGTGAAGATAAAGGCGCTGATAAAGAGTTTAACCGCATTTTACGTAAAACAGTGGGTTACAGCGTAGCAAACAGCTTACGTGCGTTTCGTTTAGGTGTTTTACCGTTCACAGCGGGTGCCAATTCACCATTACCTGAAGTACGCGAATATGAAAAAGCAGCGCAAAAATTATCAGCAAAACTTGCGGTATACGCTGATTTCTCGTTATTAGTATTAGGCGGTAAACTTAAACAAGCTGAAATGCTTTCAGCACGCTTAGGTGACGTAATGAGCTTTTTGTATGGAGCAATGGCATCAATTAAGTATTACGAGCAAAAAGTAGCGAGCAGTGAGCGCGAGCAAGCAGCGCCGTACTTCCACTACGCAACGCGTTTTGCACTACAAAGTGCTGAAGAAGCACTGCATAAATTTTTAGATAACTTCCCAGCAAGTGGCACACGTAAGTTTATGCGTTTTATCACTATGAACTACTCAACTAAAATGCCAAAAATCAGTGACGATTTAATTCGTGAATTATCTAAGCAAGCGCAATTAGATACCGCTTTTAAAAAGCAAATCACGCATTTAGTTAAGCCAGTTGAAGGTGATGGGCATCACATCAATGAGCAAGCGTATAAAGCGAAAATGGGGTGTTTAGATTTACTCGCAAAAGTGAAGAAAGCGCTACGTGCTAAAGCAATTAAACCAGGTATTCGTTTTGCACTAACACTTGATAATGCACTTGTTGCAAATGTAATCACTGAAGAAGAGTACGCTAAACTGATTGATTACAATAAAAAACGTGAACGCGCTATCCGCGTTGATGAGTTTGATTTTGATATGAACTTATTGGACGAAAACGCCAAGCCAATAAATCCACTAAAAAGTGTAGTAAATCAGTAACATTTTGAGTTAACTTAATTCAACAATGTAAGCGCCCAGCAGTTCGGGCGCTTTTTTTGTGCGTGTAGAAATGCTGTTATGATTATGCCAATAATAATCCGTAGGCGTAGTAGGCAAGCGACCTCACAAGAGAGTTAATGTGAAAATCAAAACAGAAAATGACGAGCGAATATCAGTAACTGCAAAAGCTACTAGCATAGAGCTTGAACGACTTCTTAAAAATGAAAGCTGTAATCATGCCGTTATTTTCATGCGCGTAATTTGGGTTTAACGCGATAGATGCCCACTTAATGAACGATGCGCGGATGGTGATATAAAAAGAGATAAGTTTTAGCCAAAAGAGTAAGCTTAGTCGCGCAGTTTTATTTGCTCAATTAAAGTGGCTGTCTAGTTTGTTTGTAAATCAAGGAAAGTCAGATACAACAGTGCCGGTTAGCGTTGATTGGCCTTGCCCATCATGTAAGCAAGGGCTGTTGATAATGAAAAGCCTCTGTGCAAAAGATATAAAAACCGACGGTTTAACAACGCAAGGCATAACAATGAATAGTGGTTAATAGTAAGTCGAACCGTTAAAAATAACTCGTTAACTAAGTTGGTGTAACAGTGAATCAGCTTAGATGTGGTGCTGACTAAAATAAGCAAAAAAGATAACAGCAGGCAAGAAACGATATAAAAAAGCGTAAAAATGAAATAAATAAACAGTAATTAACACGTTTAGTAGTAAAAAGATGTCCAATAAACTGCAATCAACAACTTCCCTAAAAAAGAGAATTCCTATAGCATTAAGCATACCAATAAAATGTTGAATGGGGTGTATGCTTCGTTCAACAAGATATGTATACGATACAAACAATGTAACGTATAAATACTAAGACGTTAGGTGCATCGGAGGCATAATTGAATATTCAGATAAGTAAGATATCGTCACATCAAACAAGTAAAGCTATCGCATTAACATTTTTTGTTCTTACTTTACCATTTGGCTTTATAGGGCTAGCGCTATCCTTTTTCGGACCTGATTTTGAGAGTCATAATGGTCAAGGTTTCCCTTATTTATTATTTGTTTTTGCACCAGTGATTTACGGTGTAATGTTTTATTTTATGCAGCGCTTCTTTTGTTTTGCTTATAATCTTGTCGCTAAAAGGTTTGGTGGCATAGAATTCGAAACAAAGGAGTAATCTGCACCTAATCGGGTAGCCGGAGGTCTCTAACCTCGAGCCCCCACATCACCCATCATGCGCTTTTTATTAACAGGAAGTGCAATGGGCGGTTCATCTCCCGTAATGAATATTGATCCAAATATCTCTCAATGACACTAAACCTTGTGACGCTAAGTAGTCATTGCCTAGCGCAATGTTAATTCCTTTTGTTTTTGAGCTTCTACAAGGGCCTTCGCTTCCAAGCGCCTACTTTTGGTACTGGTGATACCGTATGCTATGGCCAGTCGTATACTAACCCCTAACATCATTAAACAGCGTACTTTAGTGCGCGCGAACACGAACAAAGATGACACCCATTCTAAAGTTTTCTATCACTCTTGTTATAGGCAGCGTAAAAATTAGTTTACCACCCACAATGACTGAAGCTTGTTTTAGTCACAACAATATGGAAAATTCTAATTTATCTCACTAGAAAGAATAAATATCTCCCCTGAAAATTGGTTAATACTCACCTTATATTGGTTACTGCGAAGATTTAAACAGAAATCGAAGCAGCAACCTTAGCAAATACAAAAAACTATTGGCGTAGTTCTAACACTCTAATCAAACGTTAAATATTGGCTCAAAACGAGAATATGCATGCTTGTAATTTTAAAGCAAGGCGATGTTTTGTACTGGTGTAATAAGTTGTAATGAGCCTTTTCTTCGGTAGCTGTTAACTTAAATCTAGTTAAAACTATCAATGTAAAAAACGTTTAAGTTAATAAGCATAAGGAGAAATATAATGTGTACAGACTTTTCAATTAAAGCTATAAATTCAGGTGTTTCGAATAGTATCCCTGTGATAGGCCGTTCAATGGAGTTGGGCCCAGATTTGAAATCAGAGCTGTTTTTCAGGGCTGATGGGCATGAATATAAGCAAAGTGCTTTGAAAAAGCTGACCCAGTCAGATTTTCAGGATGATTCAGGACTATTTGTTCTTCGTGATGATATTGAATTGATTAATCAACGCCTCTTGACTTGGACTGGGAGCTATAGTTTTGTTGCAATGAATGGCTTTAACCTTGATATTGCCAAGTCCTTAGGTGTGTCAGAAACATTTGCAAATATAATGACCAATGGGTTAAATACTGAAGGCTTAACTACGGGGGCTATGGTACTGGCGCAAAGTGAGTATCAGTCTCCTTTTGATGAAAATAAAGAAATTATCCATAATAACATTGTCTATTACCCTAGTATTACAACGTGGATATTATCAAACTGTGCGACCTGCCAAGACGTTATTGATGGATTGCAATATGATTATCTCGTGTTGAATAAAGGTGGGTCTAATTTAAAAGAGGCTGTATCGGATAACGGAAGAAAGATTTTGGTTGTTAGTCCTTTCTCTAAAGTTCCAAATGCAATGAAATTTCACTTTCCTGTGCATGATGCCAAAGGGAATAGCATTGTTTTAGAATATGCGCAGGGAAAATTAACGATTACAGATCTGAACCCTATTGGTGTGCTTACTAATGATCCTTTGATTGCTTGGCAGCAAGAAAATGTTCGTTATAACTACGTAAATGTAATGCCATTTAATTTTCAGAACGAAAGTGGTGAGCCAACGATGCCGAGTGTGGAAGCATATAAAAGTGCTGCATCTAACTTTCAATGTAACTCTTATGCGCAAGGAACTGGTTTTTCTGGTGTTCCAGGAAGTTCAACACCCGTTGATCGCTTTGTGAGAGCTGCAATGATGACGAACTTTTCATTCCCAGTTTCACAATTTACCAGTCAGTATGAAGTAGATAAAGCAAATAGTGTGGAGCATAGCTTCACAACAGGGGGGTCAGCGATACAGAACGATATTAAAGTAGGACGAGTAGATGCAACTACGTTGGCTTTTCATATATTAAATGCGGTTGACATTCCATTGGGGACTAGTCGGGATTCTGAAGGCGAAAATGTTCACGATTTTACACAATGGGTAACGGTGTCTGATTTGAAAAATAAAACTTTCTCCGTAAGAATGTACCAATCTCCTCAGGTATTTAGCATTAATTTGATGGAATTAGATTTCAAGCATTTGCAAAAATATATCCATAAGCTAGACACGAATATTAAGTCGATAGATATAACCACTCAATTAAATAAAAAATCTTAATCACATGATTTAAAGTTAAGCTGTGAAGAAGTTTTTAATTTACTTTTCACTGCTTAGACTTTTTATTGTTCAAAGGAATAAAATGCAGAGCTTGCTTATCGAAAAAAATTTAATTCAAATTATGCCTGATGCAAAAGCGGAGCACATAGCGCTATTTATACCGGCCTTACAGTCTCAAGTGACTAAATTTGATATTAATTCAGCATTGAGGTTAGCGCACTTTATTGCACAAGTCGCGCATGAAAGTGGATGCTTTAGATACAGAGTCGAAAATCTGAACTATAGCGCAAGAGCGCTACGTGCTGTGTTTGGTAAGTATTTTACATCGGATGAAATGGCACTGCAATATGCACGAAAACAAGAAGCCATAGCAAATATTGTTTATGCTAACAAAATGGGGAACGGGGATGAGCGCTCAGGAGATGGTTGGCATTATAGAGGACGTGGGCTTATTCATCTAACAGGCAAAGATAGCTATGCTGGATATGCAGACTATCTTGATATAGATATTGTATCTGAACCTGAACTACTCCAACGTGACCCGCAAATTATGGTGGGCAGCGCATGTTATTTATGGCAAGTGCTAAAGCTGAATGAATTGGCGGATAAAGATGATTTAAATAGTATTACTTGCAAAATAAATGGCGGTTATCATGGCTTAGAAAGCCGCGGTGACTTTTTAGAACGTGCTAAACAATGTTTTGAAATAGATTAAAAACCAGTTAAATTAGGTTTAAGCGTGAAGGTATTTAATGACATACTACCTGCCTATTATTTATAAGAGGTAGGTTGTTGATGTATAAACAGCTATTAGCAAATCATTATAAAGAAATACACATTAATAGCACGATTACATCCTTATGGAGTGGGTGTGGGGAAATAGTACGCTGCAATTTAGATGGCATTGATTGTGTAATTAAAGCGATTGCAGTGCCCGATCATATAAATCATTCACGGATCTCACAAACGCAGTTTGCTATTAATCGCAAGCGCCGCTCTTATGATGTTGAATACTATTGGTATCAACATTATGCACAATCGTTACCTGCCCAATCACCCGCGCTTAGTTGTTTTAATACACTAAAAAATGAGCATCAACGTGTACTTGTATTTTCTGATTTTGAGTGTGATGGCTTTGCTGCAGCTGAAAAAATACCATCGCATATAAACGCGATTATTAAATGGTTGGCTTACTTTCATGCTGTTAATTTTCAGCAACGTCCACTGGGATTGTGGCCTCAAGGAAATTATTGGCATTTAGATACTCGGCCAGATGAATATGAAAAAATTTCAGATGCTGTAATAAAACAAAAAGCACAGTGCTTTGACAGAGAAATACGCAATTGCGAGTATCAAACACTCATTCATGGCGATGCTAAATTAGCAAACTTTGCTGTTGGAATAACTACAGCACAGGCGCTTGGGTATGATTTCCAATATGTAGGTGGTGGAGTTGGCGTTACCGACTTAATGTATTTTTTAGGTAGTTGTCTTACTAACACAGAATTAGAACAGGCTAGTGATGATTATTTAGCAAAGTACTTTGATTATTTTACGCAGGCAATGCATGAATATCATCGTGGAGTTGATGCTTCTATAATCGTTGATAATTGGCGTGCTTTATGGCCTGTGGTATGGGCTGACTTTTATCGCTTTTTGTTAGGATGGAGCCCAAACCATGTAAAAATAAACAATTATATGCAAGAGCAATATCAAGCGCTAGATACATATTGAAAATATAATAGCTAAAGTAATACAGTAGGAATAGATTAAAGATGAATAAAGTTATACGTTGGGGAATGGTTGGCTGTGGTGCAGTGACCGAGGTGAAAAGTGGACCTGCTTATCAGAATACGGCTCAGTTTGAATTGCATGGTGTAACACGAAGGGATCTGGTTTTAGCCAAAGATTATGCTGCACGTCATGGCGTGCCTAATGTTTATTCAAGCGCGAGTGAATTAATAGCATGTCCTGAAATAGATGCGATATACATAGCGACACCACCAGATAGTCACATGGAACTTGCTTTGCAAGTTGCAGCAGCAGGTAAGCCTTGTTGCATTGAAAAGCCATTGGCACCAACTTATCACGAATGTGAAATTATTCATGATGCATTTGCGCAGCAAGGTCTGCCTTTATATGTTGCCTATTATCGTCGTTCATTACCTCGATTTAATAAAGTGAAGGCTTTGATTGAAAGCAATGTAATTGGTGACATCCGACATGTTAATTGGCATTTAAATAAAGCACCAAATCAACTTGATTTATCTGGGAAATATAACTGGCGTACAGATAAAAGTATTGCTCTTGGTGGCTATTTTGATGATTTAGCGAGCCATGGTTTAGATCTATTTAGCTATTTATTTGGAGAGTTTGAGCAAGTTAAAGGATTGGCCAGCAATCAGCAAAAACTATATGGTGCATTTGATGCCATTACAGCATGTTGGCAGCATAAAAGTGGCGTTACGGGATCGGGTAGTTGGAACTTTGGTGGCTTTTCGCGTTACGACACCGTTACGTTATATGGCCAAAGAGGTGAAATAACTTTCAGTGTATTTGATGAGCAAGTAATCAAAGTTACAACGCTTAACGGTGTAGAGGAATACACAATTGCTAATCCGGCACATATTCATCAATATCACGTACAGAACATAGCGCTGGATCTTCTTTCCCAATCAGGTCACCCATCGACAGGTACAACCGCTATGCATACGAGCTGGGTTATGGAACAAATAATAATGCCAACGTAGACAATCGTGTCAGAGTAAAACACACGCTACCCGAAGTGATTGGTCTAGGGGCGATTAAATAGCCCCAACATTGAACAAATTTCAATCCACAAAGGCCAACACGCCCTAGCTTAAAAAAGCTCGAATAAAAGAGTGAGGGTACAGCTTACTGTTTATAGGCTTTCTCAAGTGCACGAATCAACACGGCTTGTTCTGTATGTGGGAACGCTGCTTTATGTACATCGATAATATCCTTAAAAATTGACGGTTCTTGTAAGGCTGTATCAAATAAGTTGATTGCTTTTTTACCTTCTTTTGATGGTGAGCATGCAATGTAACCAAAAATAGCTTGTTCAACTTTATTTATAGTTAAATAACGAATATTACTCATTCGTGGATCTTTGCTGTGCCGCGAAATGAAAACAGCACTGTACTCGATGATTGCATCAATTTTGTTTTGAAATAGCATATGGCTTAACCGAAGTGCACTGGTAGTGCCGGGTAAAGGCATAAACGCATCACTATTTGCAGCTATAAATGCATCAATCTTTTCCCCGTATGAACGGCCTTTGGTTATTCCAATAGTAAGTTTATGCTTATTGATAGCGTCGCTTAGGGTGATATCTTTAGGTAGCTCAGGGTGATTAAGTACAACTAAGCGGTTTGATGGAAATGCCATTATTGGATAACGGTTAAAAAGCGCATTCTTTTCTCGTTCTGGGTTTTTTACTTTGTTGTATAAGCATACATCAGTAAATTTATGCAGCTGTTGCCATTCACGTAATCTACTTGCAGGAATAAATGTTAGCGATACAGCACCATTTAGTTGTTGTTCTAATTTTAGCATCATACCCGTAGCAATGTTTTGGGGAGAATTATCAAGCTGAGGTGCAAAATCAGTCATAATTTTAATGTGTAAAGTTGTATTTTTAGCAGCATTGGCGTGGGCCGTAAACATCATGATGAACGTGAGTAAGCTCAGTATTACTTTAGGCATTGGGCAAACATATAGATACGCTTAATTATTACGTAAGTATAGGGTATGAAATATCATAAAGCTCTATTATTGTGTTAAATGGTACTAATTGAGTGCGTTGATATCATGGATTGAGGCTATTTACTTAGTTTATATGGTATAGATTGTAAGTTAAGTATAACCCGAATAACTGCTGTGATTTAATCTGAGCATGTTTAATCATTTAGCACATTCTAATGACTCAATAATTTGGATGAATAAAGAGCAATAAAGTGTGCTTTTTCGATACTGGGTATGTTTTTTCGCATGATTTTGCTTTTTTAAAAGTCTCTCAAGATTTTTTAAGCTAAAATAATCGCAGTTTATTTTCCTTTTAGGCGCTATTATGACAATCCATGTAATTAATCACCCACTTGTTCAACACAAACTTGGCCTTATGCGAGAGCATGGCATCAGTACCAAGAGTTTTCGTGAGCTTTCATCTGAAGTTGGTACGTTATTAACTTACGAAGCGACTAAAAATCTCCCCCTTGAAAAAGTAGAAATCACCAGCTGGGATGGCAATCAACTCGATGTAGAGCATATCAAAGGTAAAAAAATAACGGTTGTACCAATTTTACGTGCCGGCCTTGGCATGATGGATGGTGTAATGCAGTTATTGCCAGCCGCTAAAGTGAGTGTTGTTGGCTTACAGCGTAATGAAGAAACCCTTGAGCCAATCCCGTATTTTGAAAAGCTCGTAGGTAAAATTGATGAGCGTTTAAGCCTTGTGATTGACCCTATGTTAGCAACGGGTGGTTCCATGATTGCTACTATCGATATGCTTAAAAAAGCAGGTTGTAAAGAAATTAAAGTTATTGTGCTAGTTGCAGCGCCAGAAGGCGTAGAAAAAACACTTGCAGTACACCCTGATGTAGAAATATTTACCGCAGCGCTAGATAGTCACCTGAACGAAAAAGGCTATATCATTCCAGGTCTTGGTGATGCAGGTGATAAAATATTTGGCACCGTGTAGGTGTGATGGTGAATAACGCTACTTTTTCAATCAAAACTATTTTAACTGGGGCGCAAATGCTATTTGTAGCCTTTGGTGCCTTGGTATTAGTGCCATTGCTTACGGGGCTTGACCCTAACGTCGCACTATTTACCGCGGGCATTGGCACACTGCTATTTCATGTTGTGACTAAAGGCCAAGTGCCTATATTTTTAGCCTCATCTTTTGCTTTTATCGCCCCTATAATCGCATGTGTACAGCTGTGGGGGGTGCCTGCAACTATGGGGGGCTTAATGGCGGCGGGCTTTGCTTATATGGCGCTGAGCTTACTTGTTAAGCTCAAAGGTGTTGCGACATTGCATAAAATATTGCCACCTGTTGTTGTGGGCCCTGTGATCATGGTGATTGGCTTAGCGCTTGCACCCGTGGCAGTAAATATGGCAATGGGTAAAAGTGGTGATGGATCAGTGCAGTTAATTGCTTATGATCAAGCCATTTGGATTGCCGCTTTCTCGTTGTTAGTGACGTTAGTTTTTGCTGTTTGGGGTAAGGGTGTATTTAAGCTTATTCCTATTTTAGCGGGTGTCATTGCAGGCTATAGTTTATCGCTTTATTTAGGCATAGTGCAGTTTGATGCTGTGACGAATGCACAGTGGATAGCCATGCCTGCTTTTACGTGGCCAGAGTTTAAATGGCAAGCTGTGTTATTTATGGTACCAGTGGCAATAGCACCTGCCATTGAGCATATTGGCGATATGATGGCCATTAGCCAAGTAACCAATAAAGATTATTTGAAAAAACCGGGATTACATCGGACTTTGTTTGGCGATGGGTTGGCTACAACTGCGGCATCTTTATTCGGAGGCCCGCCCAATACCACCTATTCAGAAGTAACAGGTGCAGTGATGCTTACGCGAAACTTTAACCCTAAAGTTATGATGTGGACTGCAATCATTGCCATTATTTTAGCTTTTGTGGCAAAAATGGGCGCTGGGTTACAAACCATTCCTGTGCCTGTTATGGGTGGGATCATGATTTTATTGTTTGGCTCAATTGCCGTGGTTGGTTTAAATTCATTAGTAAAATGTGGTGAAGACCTCACTGCGCCGCGTAATTTGAGTATTGTGGCGTTAATTTTAGTGTGCGGAATTGGTGGCATGCACATTGGCGGCAGTGAGTTTAGTTTACAAGGCGTTAGTTTATGCGCAATTTTAGGTATTGTGTTGAATTTAGTATTACCAAAGGCCGATGAAGCAACGTAATTGCTAACAACGAATGTTTATTTTGTCTCAAAATAGCGCATTTATATGCGCTATTTTTTACTTACTAAAAATAAAATAGGTATTATTGTGAGCATTATATACAAGAGGTCAATAGTGTGGATATAGCCTCTTTTTTTAGCAAAGCATCAGCTGCCGCATAAATATCAATATTTGAGTGAGCAGTTCTTTACCCCGTTAGCGCAGGATATTATTGCGGCTAAAAAACGAGGGCAACCAATGGTGTGGCAATTAATGGTTGCCAAGGTTCAGGAAAAACGACCCTCGCTGACTTTTTAGTTACGTGGATCAACTTCAATACTGCATTTAATAGTATTTCCCTATCGATTGATGATTTTTACCACAATCAGGCAAGCCGCCAACAGCTAGCTA
This sequence comes from Pseudoalteromonas sp. Ld20, assembly GCF_045064175.1. Taxonomy (NCBI): domain Bacteria; kingdom Pseudomonadati; phylum Pseudomonadota; class Gammaproteobacteria; order Alteromonadales; family Pseudoalteromonadaceae; genus Pseudoalteromonas; species Pseudoalteromonas sp. Ld20. The sequence goes on along the minus strand of NZ_JBISHB010000024.1, from coordinate 26,773 downwards.
AAGACATACACCCATTATTTGCAACGCGTGGCGTACCAGGTACACATGCCATAATGCTCATGAAACAGACATTTAGCGCATTACTCGCGGGTAAGGTGGCTGTGCCAACCCCTAAGTTTGATAAGCAAAGTGATAACCCTATTCAAAAATCATTATGGTCTGCAAACAATCATGCCATTGATATAATTATCTTTGAAGGATGGTGTGTAGGCAGTGAAGCACAACAACCAATAGCAGTTCAATAAAATAAGTAATTTAAACTCTCCAAATCACTATGCCTTAATCCCATCTATCACAAAGCTGAATCTGACAGATGTTTGTCCCTAAACGGTTAACGCTTAACTGTTAAGAATACTAATTAAATAAATTAATAGTGTATTAATGTTAATTTATTCAATAATGCTATTTACATCAAAAATAACAACCATTATCATTGCGCTTTACTTATGGGGGCTGTAATGACACGAAAAATCATTTCTACTGCGATTTACCTCGCACTTTTACCAACATCAGTTTTTGCAACAGATGTTGATGTTGAAACACAGTTAGCACAATTGCAGCAGCAATTAGCTCTGCAACAAAAAGCGATTACACGATTAACTGCTCAGTTAGCAGAACAACAGCAACAAAAAACGCAGCTTAATGATATTAACGTAGTAACGACTGATAAAAAAAAGCAATCGTTCATTCGTGATAAAAGCGATACGCCCTCTCTTACATTTAAGAGCTACGGCACTTTAGCTTATCGTAATGATGAAATATTCGACAATATTCAAGATATATCGCCAGATCGTCGAGCCACAACCGACTTAGAGCGAGTAGTGACTGAATTTGAATATCAAATAAACAAAAATTGGCAAATAGAATTTGAAATTGAGTATGAGCACGGTGGCACAGGCACAACGCTTGAATACGATGGTTTTGAAGAGTTTGGTGAGTTTGAAAGTGAAGTAGAAGCAGGTGGTGAAGTCATTGTTGAAAAACTGCAGGTAAAATATGAGTTTAACCCGAATGTGCAGGTTAAATTTGGCCATATATACGTACCTGTAGGTTTAGGCACTGATTTAAATAAACCAGATCAATACTTTACTACGTCACGCCACTGGAGTGAAGCGAGTATGATCCCGCAAGTATGGCATGAAACTGGGGTTAACCTGATCACCAATTGGCAAGATTTTACGTTGCAGACGATGATCAGTACTGGTTTAAACTCAGAATATTTTCGCACCACAAACTGGATTGCTGGTGGCGCGCAACAACGTTTTGAAACTAACACTGCAGATGATTTAGCGCTTACTTTACGTCTTGATTATGGCGATGTTAAAAAAGGTAAAGGCGTAGGTATCAGTTATTACAACAGCGATACAAGTGGAAACCGCCGCAACCAAGGCAAGTTAGATGTTGACGGGAATGTCTCTATTTTAGGTGTTCATGGCGCGTGGGAATATCAAGATTTCACACTACGCGGGCAATACTTATACGGTGAACTTGAAGATTCTGTTGCCATTACCAATGCGAATAAAACCACGCCAGGTCTTCGCCCTGGCAGTTTTTCTCAACTGGGTAGTAAGTCAGAGTCTGCATTTTTTGAAGCAGCGTATAACACACAACATATGTTTAACTTATCCAGTCCGCTTTATGTATTTACCTCATTTGATTATGCAAACCCATTATTAGAAGTTGCTAAAGGCACGCCGATTGATCGTTTTGACATTAGCGAATTTAGTATGGGTATTAACTACTTACCAAATAAAAATTTAATTTTAAAATTCCAAGGTGGGCAACGTCAGTATGCGCAAAGCAATATTGATAACACCACTCATTTTAGCGCGTCAATCGGCTATATATTCTCAACTACTTTATAGGATTTAAAGGATGAAAACGGTACTTAATAGCATCACAGCAATAATTTTAGCATCTACACTCGTAGCATGTGGTTCATCATCATCTGATGATTCAGGTTCTACTACGCCGCCGCCAGTTGCATCAACGAAGTTTACATATGATGCGACTGATTTAATTGCCAATGTAACGACAGACGTGATTGTTGATGGCTACGAAATACTTGATACAAAAGCAGATGCACTTTACGTTGCAGCGCAAAATTTACTCAATAACCAAAATCAAGAATCTTTAGCTAAAGCACAAGATGCTTGGAAAGACGCGCGTATATTTTGGGAGCAGGGCGAGTCACACATTTTTGGTCCAGTTGATAGCTTATCAATTGATCCGCATTTAGATACATGGCCACTAAACACGACAGATTTAAACACGTTGCTTGCCAGCGATACTGTATTTACTGCAGACACCATTAAAGGCTTAGATGATGGCGTGCAAGGTTTTCATACTATGGAGTTTTTATTGTTTGGTGATGGTGTTGCCGACAACGAAAAAGCCATTGCTGAAATGACAGTACGTGAAATTGAATATTTAATTGCCTGCGCTGAAGTATTTGCATTTTACACAGATAGCCTATCAAGTGCATGGACGGTATCTGCTGATGGTGATAAAGAGCCAGCTTATAAAGATTACCTTTTAACTCCGGGTAACGACAAATATGCCTCAAATTTAGGTGTGGTTGAAGAATTAGTGAATGGTTTAATTGGTATTGTAGATGAGGTAGGCAATGGCAAAATTGCAGAACCATTCAACACCACAAAAGATAATGCGGATACATCTAAAGTAGAGTCGCAGTATAGCTGGAATTCATTAACAGACTTTAGCGATAACATTAAAGGCGTTCAAAACGTTTATTTAGGTACGTTTGCAAACGAAAACGATAGCCCAGGCCTAAAAGCATTAATTGAAGCAGGGGATGCGACACTTGCAGCTAAAGTTGAAACGCAGATCAGCGCAGCAATTACAGCTATTGAAGCAATCGCAGGTGAAAATAACATGCCATTTCGTCAAGCAATTAAAGATGACGATGCGCGCGTAAGAGTTCAAGCTGCCATTGATAGCTTAGGTGAGTTACAAAAATCACTTGAAGAAGAAGTTGTTCCATTACTTAAAAAATGGGACGTATAACCGTGTATACCCAAGCCATCTCAAGATGCAGAATTCAGCGTTTCACTGAGGCTTAATATCAAGGCGTTACTTTGTAGGAATGGCCGTCCCTTTTAAGAAGGAACAACGATGAGAGTAAGTCTCTGTGAAACGCCCAACGGGTTGGTTTAAAAGCGATTTATACTGCGTTACTTTTATAAGGGATTGATTTTAATAATAGAACCACTATTACTTGCAATCAATGCCTTGCCTAAATCGCTTTTAATTCCAACGACGCTCGCATCTTGAGGTGGCTTGGGTATAAATAAATGAAGAGGGAAGCAAATGCTTCCCTTTTTTGCTTAACATTAAAAAGAAACCGTCATGATAAAAGTAATTAAACCATATACACCTTTATTTTTCAGCTTAGCAATGCTGAGCGGGTGTGGTGGAGGTAGCAGTAGTAGTGATACAAATACTACTCCAGTAACCCCACCAATAGTTGAAGAGTTACCTTCGTACATAGATGTCAGCGCACTTGCCGGTGACGCAACAACGCATGATACAAATAATTCCGGGCATGGTTTTTCTACTCCTATGCCTAATTTATCGCCAGCAGAATTAAATTTACACCTTGATGGGGATACTGATTTTGAAACGGCGTTTACAACAGCACCAAATGATACGCACCCTGACTTAGATGGGGTGGGTCCGGTTTTTAATAATAATAACTGCAATGCCTGTCATCAACGTGATGGCCGCCCAAGTACCGTATTGCCAAGTACCCCCGATGGCAGAATTAAATTAGGCAGCGATGCCGGAATATTTTTACGTGTAAGCTTAGCTGATGGTGTATGCAATCAGCCAAATAGTACAAATGATTATTGTAAAAATACACCTGTCCCAGGTTTTGGCGATCAGCTGTTTCATCGCGGTGTATTACAAGCGCGAGAAGATTGGCAACAAAACCACTTTGGAGGCCAAGCAGATGTTTACTTAAGTTATAAATACACTGAATTCACATACCCAGATGGGCAAACGGTGACTTTAAAGCAGCCAGTTTTTGAAGTCGATAATGCATGGGATTCACCAAGTAATTATTCATTGAGCGAATTAGCCAGTAGTGATGTTCAGTTTAGTGCACGCAACGGTATGCCGGTATTTGGTCTTGGCTTATTAGAAGCGATAACAGATGAAGATATTTTGGCATTAGAAGATCCAATAGATAGCAATAATGATGGCATTAAAGGTCAAGCCAATTGGGTATTTGATGCAGTAAAAGCACAGCAAGGAATTGATAATCCGGTGTCATTAGGGCGCTTTGGCTGGAAAGCCAGCACCCCCTCGGTACGTCAACAATCATTGGCGGCATTACGTGGCGATATGGGAGTAACAAATTCATTATTCGCACAAGAAAGTATTGCAAACACCTTGATGCATGACAGTTACTTATCACGTACTAACTATCAAGACACTGGCACAGATGCACAAGGTTTACCGGAAGCAAGTGATGAGTTTTCAAATGCGGTGGTTTTTTACGCACAAACACTGGCTGTACCTGCAAGACGCGATATAAGTAATCCTGATGTGAGAGCAGGCGCTAAGCTTTTCTCTGAGATCAACTGCAATGGTTGCCACACACCAAGCTTTACGACTTCAACACAAAGTGATCTTATGCTCGGTGGTGTAAAAGCACCTGAAGGTATTAAAGGGCAAGTAATTTGGCCATTTACAGATATGCTTTTACACGATATGGGAGAGGGACTCGCTGATAATCGTCGTGACTTTTTAGCGTCTGGCAGACAATGGAAAACAAGGCCACTTTGGGGGATAGGGTTAACAAAAACAGTTAATCCAGGCGCTGGATTTTTACATGATGGGCGTGCAACAAGTCTTGAAGAAGCGATTCTATGGCATGGCGGTGAAGCGCAAACAAGTCGAGATAAATTCACTCAGTTGAATAAAGACAAGCGCCAGCAAGTGATCGTGTTTTTACAGTCACTTTAATTTAGTAGTTTTATTGGTTACACAGAATATAGATATCGTGTTAAAAACGACTTGAATATTTTAAACTCACTGTAAAGGGGCTTTACAGTGAGTTTTTTAGCTCATGGGCTAAATTTTCAACCGTGAAATCTAAATGGTTTTCCTGTGTTTGAGAAAAGAGTAAAAAATCAATCATCTTCAAATCACCACTATTTATTTTATTTATAAGTGCTTCATAGTCATCCGTTCTATTATTAAATGATGCAACTTGTTTATGTTGCAATGGAAATTGCTCAGGTTTTTTAGATGCATCATAGATGTTTAAAAGCGCGTGCGCCCCTAATAAAACATGCCCACCTATAGAAACATCAAGTGTTATATCTTTATTTTCAGGCGTGTCCCAATTAATACCGCCTACGACTACATGTTTTCTTAAGTTTAAAGTATTAAGAGCTTTAATTGCGCCAAATGCAATCGCATCATTGGCGCACCAAATAGCATTAATCTCAGGGGCATTTTGTAAAAACGCTAACGTTTTTGTATAACTTTCTTCAAGAGACCAATTAGCCACATCCTCAGCAAATAATGATGCTTCAGGGTATGAATTCAAATAATCAGTCAGTCCAGCACGACGAGCAGTTGCAGCAGGTGTCGTGTAGTCACCAAGCAGGGCTAAAATTTTCATATTGGTGTTACTACTGTTGCGATGTTTGTTAAAAAGCGCTTCAGCTAACAAGCGCCCGCCCATACGGTTATCAGGGACCATACTGCCTACAATATTTGCATTATGTTGTATGAGATAATGTAATCGGGATGCATTTGGGCGATTTAAAAGAAAATACAATGGTACATTATCGGTATTTATTGATAACAAATAATTACTAATCACTTGTTTTTCATCAACTAAGATAAGTAAATCTGGCTTTGCTTTGAGTGCTTTAGATATAAGTTCTTTCATTAATATGTGATTACGATTGGCATAATAAACGGTTAAATTAATATCTAGATCGTCTGATGCTGCGTGCATTGCTGCTGATACTTTATACCAGAAATCGCCTGTGCTGTTATTCACGTCATCAGTACTTTTGTTAAAACCGGGATTAATAAATGTTATGTTCAACGCCAATACATTAAACGATGACAGTATAGCAACTAGTAATAAAGAACTTGTTAGAATCCGGGAAAATAAAATCAAAGTAATGCTCAAAATTCATCTATCAAATGAGGATAGACTTTACCAGAATGACAGTACGATTCATAATTAGACCATACTAATATTAGGGATAATTGACTGTTTTGCGCATTTATAGACATTGTGATGAGTGCTACAAAAGTGGTGCTAATACTAAAATTCGTATACATAAAGCAATTTATTGATAGCCAGCAGAAGCCGTTTATTATTCTTAATTCTAACTGAAACGCGTACCTTTAAGTTTTTTAAGTATATAATGTGCTTTATCGCTAGAAATTATATTACAAGGTTTAAAATGAAAGCGCTGCTATTTATAATTGTATTAATGTTAACGCCTACTTTGGTGTTTGCTGAAGAGCTAGATCATGAAACCAATATGAAAAATATGGGGCTAGCTTATAAGCACAGTGTTCAAGCAACGCAATTAAGTGAGTTTAATACAGCGATTGATGAGTTTATCACTTTAGTTAAGCTCAGTAAGACAGCGACTTTTCATAAAGAAGCTGAAAGTTCGCGTCAGGGTTTAGATAAAGTAATCGCTCAGGCTGAAATTGCTAAAAAGTTAGCGAATGAAAAAGGGCTTGATGCTGCTAAAAAACCATTAAAATCAATTAATGAGTTACGACAGCAATACCATAAACTACATGAGCCGCCAAGTTTTTGGGAACTGTTATTTGGCAAGTGAAAAGCTATTTTTTATACTACGAAGACTGGTGTATGCTGGACAAGAGGTATATAACTGTAGAAGGTAAAAAGTGCGCCAATTTTCAGGCGCACAAAAGGGCGTTTACTTTCCTTTCTTTTTCATTCCTTGCACGGCTTTAAAGCGTGGGTTGTCTTTACAAATCACAAAAACACGACCTTTACGTTTAACGATTTGACACCCTGGGCGATTTTTAGCACTTTTAAGTGAACTTAAAACTTTCATTGCTACTTGCTCCCGATATTTTTGAAGCGACGATTAAACGCTGCAACACGGCCATCAGTCGCAACAGATTTTTGTTTACCTGTGTAAAACGGGTGAGAATCACTTGATACATCAATTGGCACGTAAGGGTAAGTTTTACCTTCTAATTCAATAGTTCGGCTCGTTTTTATTGTTGATCCAATAATAAAGTAGCTATCTGCTGCAGTATCGTGAAAAGCAACTGTTTGGTAATCTGGATGAATATTAGGTTTCATAAAATGCCTTTAATTATATCAGTATTGTTATGTGATAGTATAACTATAACTTATAGTAAATAAGAATCCTTTGCAAACACTATTTTAAATCTAACTAAGTCATTACTTTTAGGTGCAATGGATGTAAAAGTAGTGAACATGGTTCTATTTCGCGCAAATCAACTAAAAAATAAGCAGTTAGATCAAAAAAGCTAGCAATTGCTAATTAGCCTGTTATAAATAATATGTAACCGAGCATTAAGGAGTACAGGTTAGTATGAGTGAATCAATTAAAGAGAGCATCAGTGAGCAAAGCCAAGAAATAGATCAAGGCGTGATGGACACATTACGTAGCAGAGATCACAGCGTACTTGCTCAACAAATAGATCCATTAAGCTGTACACATAACGATATTGTTGAATTGCTAGCGCAATATTTAGCGTTAAGTGAACAAGACGATGACGACGTTTTTGATAACTGGTTTGATAATCTAAATAAAGCTCAACACACCGTATTGAAAGTGTTTGAAGTGTACCGCGGTCAGTTTGAGCACCAAGAATAACGGGTTCATAATTAAAGTGTTAGACGTGGTTGTATAAAATCTAAAAAGGCAACTATACGCGACGATACTGCACTATTTTTGTAATACACAGCTTGTACAGATTCACGTTGGTTAGGCGTTTTTATTGCCTGTGGTAAGACTTTTATTAACCTATTGTGAGTGAGATCGTCTGCGATCATAAACTGTGAAAGTAGTGCAATGCCTTGTCCTGCAATGCATAAGTGACGAATGGTTTCGCCGCTACTGGCATTAAGAGAAAAATTAAGTGCACAGGCTTGTTGAAGTGGCCACTTATTTAACTTAGTAGTGCCTGTAAAGCCAATTAACTTATGGTTATATAAATCTAACTCCGTATTAAGTGCAGAGCTTTGTTTTAAATAAGCAGGACTCGCTACAAGGTGTAGTTGGCTAATACCTAATTTACGTGCGTGCAAGTTTGAATCTGGCAATTGGCCAATACGAATAGCTAAATCTGTTTTATGTTCAAGCAAATCAATTACGTTGTCATGAGATGTGATGTCTAATCTAATATCTGGATATAAATGACTAAATTGGGCTATTAAAGGTGTTAGCTGATGCAATACAAATGGACTCGCAGCATCTACACGTAGTTTCCCCGCGGGTGCATGTTTTAATAAACGTAACGACTCCTCCCCATGCTCTAGTAGATTTAATCCTTCTCTCGCGTATTCAATAAAGGTTTGGCCTTCTTCTGTCAGCTCCAAACGCCGTGTTGTGCGACTTAATAAAGCGCATTCTAAGCTTGTTTCAAGACGCGTTATCGCACGGGATACTTTAGCAATATGTTGATCTAATAAAACGGCTGCCCGAGAAAAACTGCCGCAATCAACCACAGTTACAAAAGCTTCTAGATCTTCAGTTTTTGATTTAACACTCATTGGGCTGCCTTATATTTGCAAATATAACAAATGTATTTTGCCACTAATGCTATTTTTCACAACTGTTAATTCGTTCACACTGGGCTCTTACTATTTATCTTCAATACCCGATAGGACATTACAGTATGCCACTAGCTTTATGGGCGCTTACGTTAAGCGCATTTGCAATTGGAACAACAGAATTCGTAATAGTAGGTTTAATCCCTATTATTGCAGACGATCTTGGTGTTAGTTTGCCATCTGCAGGGCTTTTAGTGAGCTTATACGCAGTGGGTGTCGCAATTGGCGCACCCGTGTTAACGGCAGTAACAGGTCGCTGGAAGCGAAAAACAGTACTTACGAGTTTGATGGCATTATTTGTCATAGGCAATATAGTTGCTTGGCAAGCCCCAAGCTATGAAACTTTAATCGCAGCGCGAGTTTTAACTGGTTTGGCTCATGGCGTATTTTTTTCGATAGGCTCTATGATGGCAACGAGCTTAGTGAGTAAAGAAAAACAAGCCAGCGCAATTGCTATTATGTTTACCGGATTAACGGTAGCATTAGTAACAGGGGTGCCTTTAGGGACGTGGGTAGGCCAAGTTTTTGGCTGGAGATCCACTTTTTTGATGGTCTCATTGTTGGGTTTGATTGCATTAATTGGTAGTGCAATTTTAGTCCCCAACATGCTTGATCAAGTAATACCAACAAAGGTAAAAGATCAACTACAAGTATTACTTAAGCCACGTTTACTACTGGCTTATACAATGACCATTTTAGGTTATGGTGGGACCTTTACTGCATTTACTTTTCTTGCCCCAATTTTACAACAACATGCTGGTTTTGCTGCCTCATATGTTGGTTTTATCATGCTGGGCTATGGTGTGTCGGTTGCTGTAGGGAATGTGTGGGGTGGTAAACTTGCAGATAAATATGGGCCTATTAAAGCACTTAAAGTTTTATTTTTAGGTTTAAGCATTACCTTATTAGCACTGACATTTACAATGAACTCCCCGTTGCTTGTTGTGATCACCGTATTAGTATGGGGCGCATTTGCTTTTGGTAATGTTCCTGGATTGCAATTGCATGTTGTAAAAATAGCGGAGCAAGATACACCAAAAGCGATTGATGTCGCTGTCGGTTTGAATATTGCCGCTTTTAACATTGGCATTGCTTTGGGCTCAGTTGTTGGTGGACACGTTGTTGAAACCCTAACATTGCAAGACACCGCATGGATCGGCGCAATAATTTGCAGTGCAGCGTTAGCTGCTACATGTTTAGCAGGGCACTTAGATAAACAACGTATTTGCTAAATAGCCTCAACTTCGGGTAATAAATTCATCCCCCAGCAATCATGATCTGAATCTAAGTGAGTAGTATTAAGTGAACTATCTTTTCATATAAATTGGTGGGTTAAGCTGTATACAAACCGCTCGATAGAGCTGGATGTTTGAACGATTATGCAACTTTACTTGGTAGTTATCCTTGTTTTGTACAAGGTCCAAAGAGTCTATTTGCTCAAAGTGCAACACAGATATGGCGTTTTATGCGCCAGTTGATTCAAAAAATGAGCCCAACATTATGGGGGGCGTAGGGCTTGTCTATTTTGTTGTTGTCCAGAACATAGAAATGAATGTCGATTTGAATTACAGTGCTACCAATAGCACCATTAATTAATGGCTAATGCAGAATTATTATCAGGATTTGGTATGACTTCAGAAAAAATTGAACCGCCAGATGGCGTGTCGGTAGAAGATTGGAATGCTTACCTCAAACATAAAAAAGAGTGGGAGGAAATGTTGATACAAAGATTCGAAAATGAATTGCAGTTTTCACCACCGCTACCGCCTTGGCTAAAATACTCTGAATATGCTGACTCAGACAGTTTATTTTGGCGAATGGGAGATGGGGAATCATACCTTTCTGATTACTTTGACGTTTACCTTAAGTATGCCAGTGAGTTTGATTTACACGAGTATAAGCAGAAGTACCCTGCGCCAAAAGATTGGGAAGCTTATTATCAAACAGATTAGTAAGCCTTTATTGTTAAATTTTAAGTGTACTTGCCAGTTCGCCGTGCTGTTGTCGGCCTGATCAGAGTAATCGGTTGTTACTTTGTTTACGTCTTCTTGCATGCGCGATGACAGCTAATATACCCAAACCACCTCAAGATGCGAGCGTCGTTGGAATTAAAACCGATTTAGGCAAGGCATTGATTGCAAGTAATAGTGGTTCTATTGTTAAAATCAATAACGCAGTATAAATCGCTTTCAAACCAAACCGTTGGGCTTTTCACAGCGACTTACTCTCATCGTTATTCCTTCTTAAAAGGGGCGGCCATTCCTACAAAGTAACGCCTTGATATTAAGCCTCTGTGAAACGCTGAATTCTGCATCTTGAGGTGGCTTGGGTATAAAGCTCTGTACAAGCATAAGAAGTACCACAATTAAAAAACGGTTTGAACGTATTACCTACCTAGACATTCATAAAAACGTATTTAACACAGCCGAGTATACCCAAGCGACCCCAAAATATAGCGCCGATTGGAATTAAAAGAATCGCCGATAGTTATACGGTGTGTTTACTTTATAGGGGCAGATAGCATACCATTTATAACACTAATTATTATCGTTACCATTTTAAGCGGTGTGTTTATGGCAAAAATAAAAGTTTTATTAATTGAAGACGATAACACCTTAAGTAATTATTTGGCTGATCTACTCGAAAAGTCAGGCTATTTAGTTGAACAATGCTTTGATGGCGAAACAGGGTTAAAGCTTGCGCAGTCACAACAGCATCAGTTGATATTGTTAGACAAAATGCTCCCCCAACTTGATGGTGTATCATTACTTAAAATTTTACGTGAGAGCAGCCAACAACCAGTGATCATGGTATCGGCAAAAGGCGCTGAAGAAGAGCGTATTTTAGGGCTAACTCATGGTGCCGATGACTATGTGGCTAAACCATTTAACACCCAAGAGTTATTACTGAGAATCGAAAGTATCCTCAGGCGTAGCTCGTCCTATACTCCTGCTAACAACCACTTTGAGATAAGTATTGATGGCCTCACACTTAATACGGCAAAACAAAGCATTTTTGTAAACGAGAACGAAATTGAATTTACGCCAATACAATTTAAGTTACTGTGGGAGCTGGTGTCGCAGCAAAATAAAATAGTCAGTAAAGCTGATTTGTATCAGGCAGTATTAAATAAAAAGTTAGGCGCATACGACCGCAGTATTGATATGCACTTAAGTCGCGTAAGGCGAAAACTCAACGAAGCAAATTGGCTTGGCGAGCGCTTACAGACGGTTCACGGAAAAGGGTATTGTTTTAAATGAATCGCAAAATTCTCTGGAAACTATGCCTTATTTTAGCAACCGGCTTGGTTGCTTTTTTTTACCTACTGCATGCACTGACTTTAAAAACAGAAGAGAGCATGAGTTTTATTGCCGAGCAACATCGCGAGCAGTTAAAACAGTGGAGTAAACAGGCTGAGCAGCTTTATTTATCAGATCAACATGAGGATTTAGTGCAATGGTTAGAAAATTTACAAGCACAAGAACAAACATGGGTATCTGTTGCTAGTTTTAATGCCGTGCATATAGCTGGAGAACAAATCGAAAAAGATATTGTAGGTGGCTACCACTTTGGAAGAAGCATTGATTGGAAAATACATTTGTATTTTGAAGTAAACCCAATCATGGAGCTACCTTTTAGCCAAACAAATGCGAGTTTGCTCATTAAACTGCCTGAACGAATGCGCCCAGGAACTTACTGGCTTACAATAAAGTTTATACTGCAAGTTTTGATGCCTATGGCCGTTTTAGTTGTTTTATCCGTGATACTTTACCGACACATAATTACCCCATTACAGCAATTAGATAAAGCGACCTCGGCCTTTAGCAAGGGTAACTTTAAAGTCAGAGTTGGCAAGCATTTAGGACATCGTAAGGATGAACTATCTCACTTAGCGTCTACATTTGATCAAATGGCGAGCCAAATTGGTGAGCTTATTGCCAGTCAACGGCAATTAATATCGGACTTATCTCATGAATTACGCACCCCACTTACACGTTTAGATATTGCAGTAAATAGTTTTGATTTAAATAATGCTCAGCAGCACCTAGGGCGCATAACACGTGAGTCCCATCATATTCGTAAATTGGTTGAAGATACGCTCACACTCGCGTGGTTAGAAAACGAAAAACCGATTATTAAGCAAGAAGACGTTGATTTAGTTGATTTACTCGATGTACTTGTTGAAGACGCTAAGTTTGAATTTCCTGATCGTCGCATTATTGTAGAGTCGCCAAATAATGCGGTAGTTAACAACAGTAGTCATAGGGCTTTATGCCCTGCTATTGAGAATATCATCCGTAATGCGCTGCGCTTTACACCATCGGGTAAGCTCGTACAAATCAAGATAGCAAAAGAGGCGACTCATTATTGTATTGAAGTGATTGATCAAGGCCCCGGTATTGAAAAGCAATATTTGCAAAGAGTATTTGATCCTTTTTTTCGTATTGATAACTCACGCATGGCAGAAAATGACAGCTTTGGGTTAGGTTTAGCGCTTGCTAAGCGGCATTTAGCGAGTGTTAGAGCTGATGTGCGTTCAGAAAATCAATCACAAGGAGGTCTAAAGGTTTTGATAATGATTCCTATTTCTTAAATGTAACAATTGTAAAAGTCGTATCCTTACAACGCTTAAATGGTAATAATTCTTACTTAAGCATTCATCAGTTATTTGAGATATAAGTCATGTCATCTGTATCAACTAGAAAAGTACGTTTAAAAACCAGTATTGCCAGTGCCATTTTGGCTGCACTTTGTAGCGCTAATGTTTATGCTGAGGAAGCTCTTAGCGAGAAAAAAACCAAAAAGATTGAAAAAATCACAGTTGTTGGTGCAACAACAAATTCAGAGATCACACCTACTGAATTAGAAAACTACCAAGCAAATGATTTAGGTGACATTTTTCGTCATACCCCTTCCGTTACTATCGGTGGCTCATTAGGCATTGCCCAAAAAATATTTGTACGCGGTATGGAAGACTCAATGGTGAATGTAACAGTTGATGGCGCGCCACAAACGAGTACTTTATTTCATCATATAGGCCGTGTTGCCATAGAGCCTGAATTACTTCGCAGTGTACAAGTGCAAGCGGGCGCCGGTGAAGCTACATCGGGAACCGGCGCAGTGGGCGGTGCAATTCGCTTTAAAACCAAAAATGCTGACGACATGCTTGCCAATGGTGAGCAATTTGGTGGCATGATCAAAGCTAATTATTTCTCAAATGACGGGCATAAAGAAAGCGTTTCTTTATACGGCAAAGTAACGGATTCTATTGGTGTATTAGCGTCGTACGTTAATGTAAGCCGAAATAATATGGATGATGGCGATGGGGAAGAGCTTTATGGTACAGCATCAGATCAAGAGTTAGGTTTTATAAAAATTAGTGCTGATCTAACAGATAATCAAGACCTTACCCTTAGTTATGAAATTCGCAAAGAAGAAGGTGAATTTGGTAAGCAGACAAACTGGGCGCCATTAAAAGGCGATCCATTATTTGAATCATGGGGTGAGCGAGAAACCCTTGTTTTAAACCATGCTTGGTATTTAAACAGCCTTGTTAACCTTGAAACGACTTTGTACCAAACAGAGTCATCGTTTAAGCGAGAGCTTTTTACATGGGATGCATCAATACAAACCACCGGCTTTGATATCCGTAATACCAGTGACATAGGTGATCATTCAATTACGTATGGAGTTGAACAAAAAGTTGATAAAGTTCATTCATCCTCTTATGAAGAGTTTGGGGGTGTTTTTGATGAAAAAGGCACAGTAACAGGTGTATACGCGCAAGATCATTGGCAAATTAGCGACGAATTAATATTGAGTTTTGGTGCGCGTTACGATGCTTATGAACTTGATCACGATGGTATTGAAGCTAATTGGATAAAAGTAGAGGGTAAGTGGGTTGTTGAAACCGATGCCAATGGCAAGCCGGTTACATCAATTGATAGCTTTTCAACAGATAAACAAGATGGCTTTAGCGGTAATATTGGCTTTGAATACAGCTTTACAGATTCACTAAAACTGTCGGCGGGTTACGCACAAGCATTACGTGGCAGACAAGTTGCCGATGCCTTTACTGTGGGTGAGCTAAGTCATAATGAAAACCTATCAGCTGAAGATGTTGAGAACACCGAGTTGGGTTTAATTTATAACGACGGGACTTGGTTATTTGAAGCATCCGCTTATTTAAGCGTAATTAACGGTGTGGTATTTGATAAATTTAAAGGCCGAGAAGGTGTTTTCTATGAAAATATTGGTGATTTAGAAACAAATGGTATTGAGCTGGTGGCCGGTTATCAAGCGGGTGACTTTGACGTTATCGTTAGTTATAACCACAATAATGTTGAATTAAATAATGCCCCATTTGTTTGGCCTGATGCAAATGACCCATCAGGTTATAGCACAGTTGTGTTAGATGGTGTTGACATGTCAGCTTATGAATTTGGTGGCTTAGGTAACTCTGCTGCAGATTCATTTAACATAAATTTTAACTACGATCTGAGTGAGCAAATTAAACTCGGTATGAGCTATAACCATGTCGCTAGTTTGAATGATATTGACGTATTCTATCGGTCAATGGAATTAGAGTGGGTTACTCAGCTAGAGACAATCAATAAACCAGGCTACGACGTTGTTGATGCCTACATTACTTATGAGCCACTTAATAATCTTAGGTTTGATTTATCAATACAAAATTTATTGGATGAATCTTACATAAGTCACGGCAGTGTTGCCGATTATGGAAGTATCACTGGTTATGAAAATGTTGTAGGAATTAAAGAGCGAGGGCGAGATATTCGTCTAAGCGTTTCATATAAATTTTAATTTTAGTGTAATTAGAACTTAAAGAGCGTAGCTATTTAAGTTCTTTATATACTCAAGCCACCTCAGATGTAAGTTTCAAGTGGAATTAAAGAGGGGCGATTAAGGCAATGTATTGTTGCAAATTAACGCCTAGATTTTAAGCCCCTGTGAAAAGTTAAACTTACATCTTATCGTCACTTGAGTATACTTTTTTGGTCTTTATATGAACCTTACAACAAAACACCTTGCTGCCTTAAATATAACTTGTCGAGTGCTTATTGCCCTGGTTGGAGGTTATGTATTAGCAGCTTTGAGCGCAATACTCGTTGCACTTCTTTTACCTGGCGACATTATAAACTCCATTGTGAGCGCCCTAATGCTGAGTTTTATTATCTACACCGTAACCGTACTTTATGTATTTGCCACTAAAACAACCCTGCGCGCAGGTATCAGCGTATTTGCTCTTTGTATTTTAATGTACTGCTTTGTTCGTCATTTAAATGGGATTGCGGTGTTATGAAACCCAGGTTTAGGCAATCAATGAGTTGGTTACATACATGGGCGGGCTTTGCCTTTGGCTGGCTACTATTTTTTATATTTGTAACAGGCAGCGCTGGCTATTTCGAGAATGAAATCGATCGCTGGATGAAGCCTGAAATAGCCATTGTTAATACACCAATAGATGACTTTACTATACTCAATAAGGCACAACAGCAACTAAACTCGTTAGCAGGTGATGGAGCACAGTGGTATATCAGTTACCCATCCATACGTGATCCACATATCGACATTTCGTGGTTACAGTTAGCAAATACTGAGTTAGGTATACCAAGGCAATGGCACGAAAAAAACCTTGATCCTTACACTAATAACGCTATTTCGAGTCGAGAAACAAGCGGGGGAGAAACCTTATACCGCTTACATTATAACTTACATTACGTGCCCATTATGGTTGGCTATCTTGTGACCAGCTTAGCAACCTTGTTTATGTTGATAGCTTTAGTGACGGGAGTGATCATCCATAAAAAGATTTTTATTGAATTTTTTACCTTTCGAACAGGCAAAGGACTAAGAGCGTGGTTAGATATACATAATATTTTTAGTGTACTGCCATTACCTTTTCATTTAATGATCACTTACAGCGGGCTTGTTTTATTAATGGGCATATCGTTTGCGCCCGTGATTGATGCAACCTATGGGGAGGGTAAAAAAATACATCGTCAGTTTTATGATCTGTTTCAAGTAGAAGATCAGCAACAACAATTTATTGAATTAAATACAGCTGATTTATCCCTTGAAACAGCGCTAAAAGACGCCAAAGTACGTTATAAAAATCAAGCTATAAGTTATCTAGGGTTAATTGATCGACATACATCGCAACCAAGCTTTGAGGTATGGCTTGATGCGAATGAAGGGATCGAGTTTGCAACTCTGATCACCTATCGCATAGTTAATGAACGGGTACAAATAGCGCAATCAATAGGTAAAACTCATAGCGCTGCACAAGTATATGACATATTAGAACATTTACACGAAGGACTATTTGCAGGTACTTACCTACGCTGGCTGTATTTTATATCAGGGCTATTAGGCGCAGGAATGATAGCAACAGGCATGATTATTTGGGTTAATAAGCGTAAAAAACAGCAAACGAGATTGATTAACGTAATAGATAAACTCAATGCCGCTGTGATTGTTGGCTTGCCCATTGCCATAGCCTGTTATTTTTTAAGTAATCGCTTATTACCGTCAGCAATGCCTGACCGCGCTGAATGGGAAATGCACAGTTTATTTATCGCTTTTGCATTGTGTGGGGTTTTTTGTGCCCTAAGAGTTGCAGATAAAGCTTGGCAAAATATGCTGTGGGTAGCGGCAGCGCTCTACGCATTTATACCCCTATGTAATATGTTAACTACAGAGCACAACTTGCTTTTAAGTGCACAAAAAGGAGATTGGCTAATGCTTGGTTTTGACTTAAGCATGCTGCTTTTTTCCGCGTGTTTCGCTTTTTCAGCCGTATTACTACAAAAACACACGAGTAAAATAGCCATTTAGATTGCATTTAAATATATAAAATAGAGGTTTTTTAAATATGTTGATTTTAGCACAAATACTGCTGCAACTAATTGGTTTTGCATTATTAAGCCTTTCAATCCCTCGGCATTTTAGTCAGGTATTTCAGCATACATCGCGCCCAACCAAGCGGACTGTTTTGGCGCTGAGATGCGGTGGTTACGCTTTCGTTATTTTAGCCGTTATAATTGCAGTAAATAGTTGGGGAGTGTCACTAGGCTTGGTTTACAGCGTAGCAACCGCCACTCTTACGGCTACTATGTTAGCTGTTTTATTGGCATACATTTCAAAGCTGCTTACTGTTATAGGTCGTGGATTTACCCCGACAACTAAGTAACATCCATAGAGTTATGATTTGCTGTAGGTCGTGGATTTATCCCGACAACAAAGTAACATCCATAGAGTTATGGTTTGCTGTAGGTCGTGGATTTATCCCGACAACAAAGTAACATCCATAGAGTTATGATTTGCTGTAGGCCGTGGATTTATCCCGACAACACAGTAACATCCATAGAGTTATGATTTGCTGTAGGTCGTGGATTTATCCCGACAACAAAGTAACATCCATAGAGTTATGATTTGCTGTAGGTCGTGGATTTATCCCGACAACAAAGTAACATCCATAGAGTTATGATTTGCGTAGGTCGTGGATTTATCCCGACAACACAGTAACATCCATAGAGTTATGATTTGCTGTAGGTCGTGGATTTATCCCGATAACTAAGCAGCCACCCAAACCACAATCCAGCCATCGATAGGGCTGGGGTTAAAGTAATTTTCTATGGCTTTAATTATTAAAAAACCGCCGATGATAATTAACGTTGTGCTGTTTAGTAGCGTTGCTAATATTTTTGCGCGTTTATACCCAAGCCATCTTGAGGTGGTTTGGGTATATAGCCAAAGTGATATGAATTATTGGCGGGTTTATTACCAATTTTTCGGGCAACTAAGGCTATAAATATGGCGGCTGCATCGCTTAAGTTGTGAATTGCATCAGCGATCAAAGATAAACTACCTGAGACAACCCCTCCAACAACTTGGGCAATAGTGAGTAGCACGTTAATGATGACCGCTACACTTAGCTGACACTTACTTTTATCATCGTTATTATGAGCATGATTATGTGCCATACAAAATAGTACTCTATTTAAAATATTGTTGATATTCATAATATTGGTGATATTCATACTAAAATAGCATGTGAAAATTAGCTAGCAGTTGAAAGTCGTATTTGATTATAAAAAACTCATCTTGGCTTTGCAGTGTGGTTAAGTTCTGGTATGGTTACATTTAATTACTTTTTTGGGTATGTATTTGAAACAGTCAGTGTTGTTATTATTAGCCTTTTTACTACTTCAGCCATTGCTGGATAGTTTTGATGTGGCTGATTATAATCATGTGATTAAAAATGCAGCCCAGTTACTTAATCAACAAGCACAGTTAGATACTCATTGTATTGCTAACAATGATCATGAGTTACATCAAGAAGAGCACTTTCAATTAGAGCAAGCCATTGCTGATAACGCTGATGAATCGCACTGCCATGTTTGTCATATCCCAGTTTTGTTCTCACAAATATGGGAAAATAGTGCTTTATTACCAAGCTATGCCGCTATTACCTCAGTGCAAGACACATTCATTTCACGTTTAATCACCCCTGATTTACGTCCTCCAATTGTTCACTTACTAAGTTAATTTTTTCAGACCACGCGAGTTGGTCATCGATTTTTTTAGTATGAGTACAATTTATGAACTTAAAAAAACCACTTGGGTTTGCCTGCGTGTGTGTAGCTATTTTTGTTGCGCCTGTTGTTTTAGCAAGTCCGACCCAGAAATCTAATGATTTAAATTGGTTATTGAACCATCTAAATCAGCATCCAAAAATACAAGCTGCCTATCAACAATTACACAGTGGCGAAGCTGCTGTTCGCGCCGCACAGTATGGTATTTATAACCCAAGCTTTGATTCGAGTATCGAAAAGGAAGGGGACGATAACAATTTCAGTATTGGTTTTAGTCAAACGTTTGATATTAACGATCAACAAGAGGCCCAAGTAGCAGCCGCGGAGATATCTTTATTAGCTGAACAACAAAGTATGCAGCTAGTTTACCTTACACTTGTAGAGCAAGCGTTAACCGCATTAATTAATTGGCGAAGTAGTAAGGCTGCTTTTGAACTAGCACAAGAGCAAGAATTACAACTAGAACGTTTAGTTGCCATTATTAAACAGCGTCGAGAGTCAGGTGAAGTAGGCCAGCTTGATGAACAATTAGCTTTATATTCATGGTCTGAAATCCTTAATAAAACGGCTCAGCAAGCGAGTGCCTATGCTGATGCTAAATTAGCGGTTAAAGCTATTTTACCTAATTGGAAAGAAGGAAATTCACTTTCACCTGAACGTTTATTAGCAGGTTTCAAACTCAATATAGAGAGTGATAGTGTGAACCTGCACCCACAATTGATGCTTGCTAAATTACAATGGCAACTGCAACGCCAGCAAGTGCAAGTTCTCAAAGCTGAGCGAGCTGTCAAACCTACAGTGGGTATTTCAGCCGGTAAAAATGGTGATGACAGTATTGTATCTTTAAACTTCTCAATGCCATTAAACATAGTCAATGACTTTAGTGATGAATATCAGTCTGTTGAATCATTAGCTCTGTCTAAAGAGGCTGAATATCGCGCAGTGCATCGCGCAATGACATTTCAAGCACAAGCCAGTAAAGAAGTTATGCAAGCATATTCGCAGCGTGTTAAACGTTGGCAAGCAATTAATCAAAATAATGCAGACAGTAGTCTAGTACTGATTGAGCAACAATGGCGTAGTGGAGATATTAGTACTGCCCAGTACCTAACTATGCGTCAACAACGTAGCTCAGGGTTACTTTCGGGTATTGAAATTGTTCAGCAAAGTCAATTAGCGAGCGTTAACTGGTTAACGCAAAGCGGCCAACTTAGTCAATTTATTACTACTTTCTCTCGTACTCTTACAAATGGAACAGCACTATGAAACGTTTAAATGTAACTTTTCCTGCCCTTGCGTTTATTTTTAGCAGTTTTGCTCAGGCAGCAACTGTTGAGCCTGAATACGTTGATCATACTAAATTAGGTCATAAGCATAGTGAAGCACAATTAAAAGAAATGCATGAGCATGCACCTGATAAAGCTAAACATGAGAATGAAGAGGAACATCAAGAAGACGCGGGTCATGAGCATGAAAAAAGTGAGGTTGAGCCAAGTGAAGGTGAAGAACATGAGCAAGAAGGCGCTGTGCGCTTAACACCAACACAAATGCGCTTAGCCAATGTACGGGTGAGTACTTTAACTAAGCGCAGTTATCAGTCACAGCTTTATGCACCAGGCGAAATCAAAGCAAATGGTTATAGTAGTTATGTACTGTCACCAAGAGTAGATTCAATTGTGGTCAAACGCCATGCTACTTTAGGGCAGCATATTAAAGCTGGCGCACCGCTTGTCACTTTATTTAGTGCTGATGTTGCCAGTGCACAAACGACTTATCGGTTAACAAAAGCAGAATGGCAACGCGTTCAGAAAATGGGCAAAGGCACCGTAAGTGAGAAGCGTATGCTCACTGCTAAGGCTGAATTTGAAGTGGCTCACAGCCAATTAGTTGCATTTGGTTTGTCGAAACAAGCGATAGCAGAAAGTGCATCAATTCCTGCAAAAAAACTTGGTGAATATACGCTATATGCTGGTACATCAGGAGCGATACTGAGTGATAGCTTTTCTCAAGGACAACGTGTTGATGCTGGTATTGAGTTAATGCTTATAGCGGATGAAAGTTTACTTTGGGTAGAAGCGCAATTATCTGCAAATCAAGTCATTGAAATTGCTAAGGGAGCAATCGCTAAAGTGAAAGTTAATCAACGATCATACCCAGCAACAGTGATCCAAGAAGCTCATACTATCGATCAAGTCACTCGTTCACGAGTTGTACGTTTAAGTGTTCAAAATGGCCAACACGTATTACACCCGGGCATGTTCAGTGATGTGTATTTTTCATTCTCAACGGATCAAAAAGTATTGGCTGTGCCAGAGCAAGCACTGCTTAGAAACCCTGATGGTGATTGGGCGGTATTTGTGCAAGACGAAGATGGTGAGCTTATTTCAACAGAAGTTGAATTAGGCCAAAAGTTTGCTGACTTTCGTGAAATTAAAGGGTTGACAGAGGGCACCAAGGTAGTGACTGAAGGGGCATTTTTTGTTGCATCAGAGCAAGCTAAAGGCGGCTTTGATCCGCATAACCATTAGGAGCTAACAGTATGTTTAATAAAATAATAGATAGCGCTATCGCTAACAGGTTATTGGTATTGTTAGCACTGTGTGTGTTGATTGCCATGAGCGCATTAGTGATCCCAAAATTGAACCTTGATGCGTTTCCTGATGTTACTAATGTGCAAGTTGCTGTAAATACTGAAGCACCTGGTTTAGCGGCCGTTGAAGTCGAGCAGTTAATAACGTACCCAATAGAAGCAGTAATGTATGCATTACCCGATGTAGAGCAAGTTCGTTCTATTTCTAAAACGGGTTTATCGGGTGTGACTGTTGTATTTAAAGAAGGGGTAGATATTTATTTTGCTCGTCAATTAGTGTTCGAGCGTTTACAAGCTGCGAAAGAGTTAATCCCTGATGGTATAGGTTTGCCAGAAATGGGGCCGAATACTTCTGGACTTGGTCAAGTTTACCAATACTTATTAGCGGCATCTCCTGAATCAGGCCTTGATAGTATGGCGCTGCGAAGCTTAAACGATTGGATTGTAAAGTTACTAATATTACCGGTGGATGGGGTGACTGAAGTGTTGTCGTTCGGTGGTGATGTTCGTCAATATCAAGTAAATCTTAATCCAAATAAGTTGTTGGCTTACCAGTTAGAACAACAGCAAGTTGTTACAGCACTTGAAGAAAATAATACCAATGTGGGCGGTTGGTATATGAACCGCGGCCAAGAGCAACTCGTTATTCGTGGTACAGGGTGGTTTAATGCAGGCTCCAAAGGGCTGCAAGAAATTGCACAAACACCATTAAAAACCATTGATGGTAAAGTGATCACAATCGCAGATGTCGCACAGGTATCGCTAGGCAGTGAGATCCGCCAAGGTGCTGCAACAATGAGTAAAAAAGATGCTCAAGGAAATATTCAATCATTAGGTGAAGTTGTAACGGGGGTTGTATTAAAACGTATTGGTGCAAATACCAAACAAACAATTGATGGGATAAGTTCGCGTATTGAGTTGATTAATCAGGCATTACCAGAAGGGGTGACGTTTGAACCATTATACGACCAAGCTGATTTGATCACCAAAGCGGTTGATACAGTAGTTGATGCACTGTTACTCGCATTCATTTTTATTGTTGTGGTGTTGGCGTTGTTTTTGATGAACCTTCGCGCGACTCTGTTGGTGTTACTGTCGATCCCTATTTCAATTGGAATGGCATTGTGCGTTATGGCGTGGTTAGGCTTATCTGCGAATTTAATGTCACTAGGTGGCATTGCAGTGGCAATCGGTATGCTGGTGGATGGCTCTGTGGTTATGGTTGAAAATATTTTTCGCCATTTAACTAAGCATGCTGACGATACGCAAACGCAGCACTCAGCTGCCGATTTGATCACGCTAGCTGCTAAAGAAGTTGCAAGACCGGTATTTTTTGCGGCATTAATTATCTTAGTTGTTTTTATGCCACTGTTTAGCTTTGAAGGAGTGGAGGCTAAGTTATTCCAGCCAATGGCGATAAGCATTATGTTAGCAATTATTGCAGCTGTAATAGTCGCGCTTGTTATCGTTCCTGCTATGGCTGTGTATTTATTTTCTAAAGGCGTGACCGTTAGGCGTAGTGTAATACTTGAGCCATTAGATAACGCTTATAAAGTAAGCTTACGTTGGGCGATGAGTGCTCGTAAAACAGTTATATGTGCTGCGGCTGGGTTAGTTGTCATTGCAGCCGTGTTGATACCACAATTAGGGACTGAATTTGTGCCTGAATTAGAAGAAGGCACTATCAACTTACGCGTTACGCTTGCGCCTTCAGCCAGTCTTGAAACTGCACTTATGGTTGCTCCAAAGCTTGAAGCAATACTGTTAGAGTTTCCTGAAGTTGAGTATGCCTTAAGCCGAGTGGGTCGCCCTGAAGTGGGAGGTGATCCGGAGCCTGTAAACAATATAGAAATTTATCTTGGCTTAAAACCGGTGAGTGAATGGCAATCGGCTAGTAACCGTGCGCAATTACAAGTGCTTATGGAGCAAAAATTAGAGCAGTTCCCAGGTTTACTCTTTAACTTCTCACAGCCAATTGCAACCCGTGTTGATGAGCTACTATCTGGTGTTAAAGCGCAATTAGCGATCAAGCTATTTGGGGCCGATTTAGATGTGCTCGTGACGAAAGGGCAAGAAATAGAACAAGCAGTAAAAGGTGTTGCTGGTGCAAAAGATGTGGCAATGGAACAAATTGCAGGTGAAGCGCAGTTAGTGATCAAACCAAACCGCCAAGCGTTGTCTCGTTATGGGTTATCTGTAGGCAATTTAATGTCGATCGTGCAGCAGGGGATTGGTGGCACATCGGCAGGACAAATTATCAATGCTAATGAACGCTATGATATTTATGTACGGATTGCTAAGCAATTTCGTGATTCGCCAGAATCAATAGAAGATTTACGCTTGTCATCACCTAGTGGCGCTATCGTCAGAGTGGGTGATGTTGCAAGCGTTCAAATTGAATCTGGCCCACCACAAGTTCGCCGAGATGATGTACAACGCCGCGTAGTTATTCAAGCCAATGTACTAGGGCGCGATATGGGCTCGGTAGTTGAAGATATTCGCAGTGTTATTGCACAGCAAGTTGAACTTCCTCCCGGTTATGGGGTGAATATTGGTGGCCAATTTGAAAATCAGCAACGAGCACAACAGCGTTTATCAATAGTTGTGCCTATTTCTTTGGCATTAATTGCTTTACTGCTTTATTTTGCTTTTGGTTCAATCAGCCAAGCTTTACTGATCTTAGTTAACGTACCTTTAGCTGTTATTGGTGGCGTTGTTGCTTTATATATTTCAGGGCAATATTTGTCTGTACCAAGCTCTGTAGGCTTTATAACCTTGTTTGGAGTTGCAGTACTTAATGGTGTCGTGATGGTCGAAAGCATTAATAACCGTGTTAAAGCGGGAGATAGCTTAAACGAGGCTGCGTTTAATGGTGCATTATCGCGATTACGCCCAGTATTAATGACGGCATTAACATCAGCTCTAGGGTTGATCCCAATGTTGTTATCGACAGGGATTGGGGCTGAAATTCAAAAACCATTAGCGACGGTGATTGTAGGTGGTTTATTTACGGCAACGTTTTTAACATTATTTGTGTTGCCGGTATTATACGCGAAGTTTAGCCAGCAGCAATTACTACTAAGCAGTGAATCATAGAGTGCATTATGAAAATTATTGCTCAGAGAATGAGTTATAAAATTGCTTTGTATGATCAACGTTTATTTTAAAGTCATAACACAAGGCGTGTAAACTTACGTCTTGTGTTACACATAAAACGACGAGCGAATATAGGTAACTGTGAAAGCTGCTGGTATAAAGTTAAAAGTCCTTAGTTAAAAGTTAACACTGCAATTACGCAGTCATTTTCATGCGCGTAATTTAGGCTTAAAAGTAAAAATAGCTCATTTAATGGGTGAAATGAAAGTAACGCAGTAGTAAAAGATAAATTCATAACCTAAAAAGTAAATTTAGTGGAACGGTTGTGTTTGTTAAATTTAGATGGCTGTCTTGTTTTTGTTGATCATTGGTGTTGTTCACTCTTATTTAGGTGAAAAGTATTTATTAACTCGTTTGTTTCGAAGAGGTAACTTACCTAAATTATTAGGCAGTGATTGGTTCACGAAACGGGTTTTAAGGTTCGCTTGGCATTTAACTACGTTAGCTTGGTGGGGATTTGCTGGTATTTTGTATGTTTTATCAAACCCAAGTGTAAATATTAATAATGAAATCCTTACAATAATTGCTACTGTATTTGCTTTAAGCGGTATTGTTTCATTTTTATTTACTCGAGGTAAGTACTTGTCATGGCTGTTCTTTTTTATAATAGCAGCAATAAGTTATGGTGTAGCATACAACCACTAACACGCCCTGAGCTGGACAGCAAACACAAAAATTCACTTTCCACCGCAAATTTTAACAGCGCTAATCCCTTGTTTTTCAATGCCAGCGATCTGATGACTGTCGTTTTTTATTTATAAGTGTGCTTTTCCTTGCAATAAATAATTAGCTGGGTATCACCTAAGTGACACTCTAAACTGTGTATGTAAGTTTCGATTTGCCCAATAGATCTCGGTAAGGTTAGCAAAGCGTGAGACCTCTAAGCCTTTTATTTTGTGCCCATTGCAGGTATAGTAAGCCGATGGATAGAAATTAATACCGTTTTCTCAGATCTTATAGATAATTGATTTTACGACAACCCCGGAGTCTGCGTATAAAAAAATTACTTTTGGTGATCAACAAACACGATTATTTTGGCTCACATATTCGTGATCAACATAAGTATTTTCCATGATCAAGAGTGATGAGTAAATACATTATTTATAGTACGGGATAACTATAAGTTGCTTAAAGTTGCTGCTAAAAGGTTCGTTTTTAAGGTACGGCAATAAATTTAACTAAAGGATAAATAGTGATAAAAAAAGTAGTAGGGTGTTCATTTTTGGCTCTCGCTTTATTAGGCTGTGGAAATGATAAAGAGAGTAATAATAAATACTCAGGAATTTGGCATGAAGCAGGGAACCAAGAAAGCATTATTAAAATAATGAATAATGGTGATGTAATTCGATATGAATGCTCACTTAGTGGCAGCTATAGTCAAATAACTGATGATACCAGTATGAAAGTTGTTGGGAATAATTTAATTATAATTTCCAATGGTCAGACTTTCACTTTTTCTTTAGATATTAAGAATGACATTTTAACTACAACGAGTGAGACTGATGGGCCAGAATCTTTAGAGCGACTAAACTCCATTCCTGATACATGTAATGGAAATGCTGT